>NZ_AP025496.1 GCF_024347515.1 Vibrio gigantis | reverse complement strand
AAGCGAGCATATATGTTGTATACATGTGACGTTGTATACATGTGCACTTGTAAACATGTAACACTGACGCGCTACGCTTGTCGGCTCATTTATGGTCTACAAGCAAGCTTATAGCACCAGAAATAGAGCAAAAAAAACGATGCTAAAAAGCACCGTACAAACTAACAAAAGGAATTATTTTTGAGATGAAAGTTTTCTAGGCTCGAAAAGCAAATCAGTACCAAAAGCCCATTCAGGAATCCCACAAGGACGCATTTCGATAACTCTTCTCAAAGGAATAACATTATCATTCATTTTATCCTTAGGGTTAGGTACTGAGATATCAATACTAAAGGCTAAAAGATCCTTTCTATGTCTGTAAAAAGTTCTCTTAGGCAAAATAGTTTTAGGTGAATGGCCTTCCTTCCAAAGAAGATAAGTAGACCTAAGGTGACTAGGTAACTCTAAAACTAAATTATCGCGTTCTTTCTGTTCGCTCATTTCTACCCTGCCCAAATATTCCGAATACAGCTCCCACATATCAATATTAAACCATCCAGTACCAACATTCAGCCCAAGCTTGGAAAGCTCTTTAGTTCTAAGAGTCAATTCAGCTCTAAGTTTGTTATTGGCAAAATCAGGAAGTGAAGTGAGTGCAAGTGGTGCAGGCAAAACATGATCTTCTATTTCCTGACCCTTAGCATAAAACTTTAAGCTCCAGCGCTGAGAGTTCTTGCCGAAATAAACAGTATTACCTTTAGAAACAGCGGTGCCGTGTCTAGTTCTAGAGGTCTGTTCTAAATGGGAAAGCCAAGTAATAACATCAAGCCTAGAGCCAAGTTCAAACATGCCATTGATATCAACTCGTGAAATAGTGTAATGACCAGAACAAACTGCTTCGCGCAGAGCCTGGGGCTGAGCCTTTCCAAATCTCTGCGCGATCGAATCATATAGCTCTACAACCAAATTATTCAAATCGGAAGTACCAAAAATATTATGGCCTTGGAACCATTTTACAGGGTTACCAGATACAGAAAGAATCCAATAATTTTCAAAATCAGGAAGGTTGGGTAAATTGTGACGCTCAGTTCTAATATAAATTTTAGTGTCGTGGCTTCCCTCGACTCCCATTCTTTTATCTAGGGTGTATTCAACTTCACCGTCAGGATTAGTAGAAATTACATTACCCCCATTAAGCTGTTCATCACTCCAAAAAAGAAATTTTACAGAGAGCCAATCAACCATTAAAGATGGGTTTGTAGTTTCAAAAGAAACGAAATCTTCAGGGACTGGATTCTTCCTGTGACTCTCGCAAAAATCCCTAACCTCTTTAATAAGAGAAACTGACTCTATAGACTTCACATGATTTCCATATCCCATATCGATCACTTCTCTTTTAAATTGGTGACATTCAATAAACTAGAACCCAAAGCTTGAGCCATCAAAGATTCATACCCAGAAATATTCCCACTCTTAGCTTCTTTGATTGCCTGAGTAAGAAGTTTCAGAGACTCAACATTTTCAGATAAACAAGAAACAACAAAAGCAGACTGAGCCTGTCCGGTAACTTCTGAAAACTCAGCAAGAGCCTCATCAACATCCTTAGGAAGAGAGATCGTTAAACGTCGTTTATTAGTAGCCATATTCAAACCTGTTCATTGGTGATGCACCAAGAATACACGCGATGCACTGAGATGTAAACGAACCTGTGTCATTTGGTGGCACAAAAGTCTAAGCAGACGAAGGTAGGTAGAATAAGGGGTTTAGTGTTTAGGGGTGACATGGGTGGCACAAAAGTCGGGTATCACTACAGCCCCGACTCAGCTTTCCGTTTCGATGGGACCCCCCCGGCGAAACGGGGCCCCCCCATCGAATACTC
>NZ_AP025495.1 GCF_024347515.1 Vibrio gigantis | reverse complement strand
TTTGTAATGAAAAGATTTTTTTTGGTTTTCATTTGTTCTCTCATGTTTTTGGGTTGCGCTCAAAAAATCAATTACGGGCAATTATCATTAAATTTAGAACTTGGAATGACTAAGCAAAAGGTTATGGGGGTTCTTGGTACGCCTAAAAGAACAGATGTAAACGATGAGCGAGAGCGTTGGTATTATTGGAATTCAACTCAGGTGGGATTGGCTTCTGTCGATAATGAAATGCTTTCAAGTGATAAAATATCTGTCACATTTAAAGGCGGAAAACTTACCAAGTGGGGGGCTCAAAATTATATGGATGATGTAATGGAGAGCCAGCAAAAGTTATTAGAGTCCACACTGAATAAACCAATAAGAGTAGAACAGACAATTATTACTAAAGATGAATGATAGATGCTTATTCGTCTGGAGTTAAATTGAAGATACATTTAGTTGTTCGTTGGTGGTCGATTTACCATAACGGCACTTAGTGCGAATTCAGATTTAGACACAAGAACGGCTCCCTATTGGGAGCCGTTCTTCGTTACGCAGTCACGTGAGTGAACACAACAGAAATTATGAAGATCTTACTTTTGATGATGATAGTGAAAACTTTGGTCTCAGACCAAGATTAGCCTCAAACTATCCTTACCAAAACTCTGGTTGAGACATGCGAGTAGGGAATATTCTTAAAATCTCAATACAGTTATTTTTTACTCGATAAGGTATTAGGTAAGGAAACTTATTTAGGACAAGCTCTCTTGTTCCAAAGACTCGACCAGGACGACCCATCGCAGGATTGGTTTTTAGAAGATTTGTTAAGTCATAGACTTCTTGAACAAACTCACGTGATGATTGTGGGTTATGTTCGTGTAAATACTCTGCAGACTGCTCTAAATTGATTAAGGCTTTTTTAAGCCACTTAATCTGCATTTACACCCCACTTAGAAAATGCGTCTTGTACATCGTCCTTGTTAGCAAACTGTCCTGAGTCAGCTTCATGCAGTGCATCTTTGATTTCATTTATCTGCCAAAGCTCACGAACTAAGTAATCTTGAATTGCTTGGTTGGTAATCCATGACTTTGTTCGCCCCGTGGACTCTGCAAGTAATGTTAGTTTTTGTTCAATATCTTCGGGGATTCTGACTGACATAGATGGCATAATAAGCCTCCTTGTATTACGTTAATTACATTGTAATACAAAGTAATCATTACTACTAAATTTTGTAGACTTGATAGGATTTTTTCTTAAGTGGGTTCCCTGTTACTTTCGGCCATTGGCCGTTACTGTTCGAGTAAGATTAACAATGAAAAAAAAATTAATTATCGCGCTAATGTTTTTTGCTGCACCTGTTTTTTCTGACGGTGAAAATGAATATCAAGATGGAAAAATTGCCGGATATACAGCAGCGTGTGCAAGCTACTACGAAAATGACTATATAAAAAAATCGCTTTTTGAATCGCTGATGCTACTTCAAGAGTATGAGATTGAAAAAATGCCAGCAAGCAAGATGAAATATGAGCGCGATAAAATGTTTAAAGCAATGGAGGTGTTTTATTTAGATTTTAAAATTGATCAGAAAAAAAGAATGTGTGACGGGATTTATGGAATCTATGAGGATTATCAATTTTAGACTCTATTTAGGCGTTTTTTGTTGTGCGAACAAGGTGATCACAAAAATGATCGTTGAGATCTTTATCGTTAAGTCGTAACCTTTTGCTCTAGATGTGAAAAAACCGCCTTGCAGGGCGGTTTATTTCGGAATACTTAAACGATTGAAGCCCGTTAAGTCCTTTCATGATAGCCATATCGTTAAAGCACTTCAAGTACTCCTGCACTCTGTTTGGATTCAAGATGTTTTGGACAGAGCGATGCGCATCAGCCACCGACCAAGGGATATTCCAAAGGTGGCATGGTAAAGGCACTAATCAGAACTAAGCTAACGCTCGATAAATCCGCCCCTTGTAGCTGCTAGAGGGGATAAGCGGGAAAGGAATAAATGATTAGTGTTGTGAGACCGGAATGGGGGCGTAAAGCCTAACTCACAGCGCAGGGCAGCCCGAAAGGGTAAGAGACAAATCCCAATCTGAAAGCGACCATAGATATACCCAAATCACTCATGAAATTGAGTCGAAATGGGTAGGGGTCGGCGCAGCCGAAAGGGCTGTTTTTTCGACGCGCCTGTACTCTCTTTGTTCCCGCTTATACCGCTAGGCGCAGTGTGTGAGTAAGCGGAATGCCACTTAATGGCAATCTTTGGCACTGTCCCTGTATTTCTCCTTTTATTCTTCTTTAGCCTATTTTTTATGCTAACCTAATCACGTGCTTTTGTTTTAAGCCAGCATACACAGAGTGCACTCGCTACGCTCGTTTCTCTGTGAGCTGGAAAGGGGCGCTAACGCCCCCTTTACCCCAGTTAACCACTTCGAGAAGTGACCTCGTTCCGAGCTAACTTCCCTCAGAGGCTAGGAGAATTTTTCGTGGATAAACGAGAGAAGATAATCAAAATCAGAGCAACTGAATCTGAATATGACGCCTTAGTTAAACGCAGCTCTAAACCTCGTTTGGCGGAATGGATGCGGGAATACTGTTTGGATGCAAAAGTACCTCGAGCTAATACGGTACCCAAAGTAGACCCAGCATTATTGAGGCAGCTTTCGGGAATGGGGAATAATTTGAATCAAATTGCACGAGCGATTAATAGTCAGGATTGGAAACCGGTTGATCGCGTGCAAATCGTTGCCGCTTTATCGAGCCTTCAACGTGAACTGAATTTGATAAGAACCAAGAAGAACGCGAACGATGATAGTTAAATTTCATGCGCGAGGTGCCGGTAGAGGATCGGGGCCAGTCGATTATTTACTTGGAAAAGACCGCGCTCGTGACGGTGCCACTTTAGACCGTGGTGATCCTGATGCGATTCAAGATTTGATTGATTCCAGTCCTTACGCGAAGAAGTACACCTCTGGCGTTTTGTCATTTGAAGAGTCCGACCTTGATCGGACTACCAAAGATAAAATCATGTCGAGTTTCGAAAAAGCATTGTTACCAGGTCTCGATGCGGATCAGTATTCATGCCTTTGGGTCGAGCACCAAGATAAGGGGCGTTTGGAGCTGAACTTTGTTGTTCCTAATGTTGAACTGTTATCAGGGAAGAGATTACAGCCTTATTTTGAAAAGGCTGATAAGCCCAGAATTAACGCATGGAAGATAGCAACGAATGCCATTTTAAAACTTCATGACCCTGATGATCCCATGAATAAAAGAGATCTCACCACGCCTCGAAATTTGCCCAAGTCAAAGCATGAAGTTGTGCGAGCTATCACTGATGGATTGTTATCTAAAGCCGGCAATGGTGAGTTGAGCAATAGACAAGATTTAGTGGACGCTCTTGAGGGCGTTGGTTTTTCTGTTGTCAGAAAAACCAAAAAAAGTATTTCTATATCCGATCCAGAAGGCGGTCGAAATATTCGATTGAAAGGGCTGATTTATGAGCAAGATTTTAAGTTTGGCGCAGGACTTCGAGAAGAAATCGAAACAGCAAGCGCACGATACAGAGCTACGTCTCAAGAGCGAATTCGAGAGGCACGAGAAGTCTATCGAACAGGCGTTGAGATCAAGCGAGCAGAAAATCAAAGGCGACATCCGCGACCAGAACCAGCGCTTGAGCGCATTAGTTTTGAAAAGTTGGCTCTGGATAGTATTAAGCGCAGTGCTTGTGTTAGTCGCTTGCTCGAGCGTGATTTGGTGGCAAGGAAAGACGATTCTCGAGAATCAATTGGAAATCAGCCAACAGAGCAAGACGTTAGAAGACCTCAAATCGAAGGGCGGAAAAATTCAGATGAGCACATGTGGCGATCAGGAACAGCTTTGCATCAAGATCGATCTAGAGGCGGAAAGTTACGGCAGGAACGGAGTGTATCCGTGGAGAATACCAGAGGGTTATTAACCGATGACGGAATTAGAACAACAGCTATTGAGCGCATTCGACAGTTTGCAGAATCAACACGAGAAGCAACACAAAGACTTTGTAACGTCTTACAACGGGTTAGTACAAATGTTCGAGTCTACCTCGAAAGAGAACAAAGAACTCCGTCATCAAGTCAGCAACTTGAGCAGGCAAGTAGAGCACTTGAGCGCGCATCTCCTGCAGTTGGAAAAGCATTACAACAAGAACAATCGATAAGTATTGATCGTGAGATCGGTGATCGAGGCATGAGTTTGTAATAAATGGCGCGTTGGTTGTGTTTTAAGAGTTAAATCAAAATTGCTTTTTATGCCCTGTAAATCGCTCTGAAAGCGTCACAAACTTACAAGGCGCTATGGAAGCATATCGCCTTGATCAAGTGTCCAAAATCTTCGCTAAGAGCGTTTGAGGGCTTCTGAGGTCTATTTCTGATAGCAAACTTTGCTATTTACCATAATAGGAATAATGAACACCGAGTTTTTGTATTTGAGATGTCTTTTCTCTTAAATTGGTGTCCTGCACTAACTAGTGCAGCTAATTTTTTGATAAAATCGGTAATTAACAATAATTCCCAACTAAAAGGCAATGC
>NZ_AP025494.1 GCF_024347515.1 Vibrio gigantis | reverse complement strand
CCCATTGCGACAAAGAAAGGTAAAATTGGATTAGTCCCAAATACAATGCTTTCGTAATAGTCAGCGGCTTGTTCCAGTTTGTTGCGTTCCCTTTGTTCAGATAAATCTGGATCCGCTGTCCATGAAATTGACTCCGTTTGAATCATTGGCTCAATCATCACGTTTTCGACCATCGAATCTGATAAGAGAGTGGATTGAATTGCCTCTAAACTTTCGTAGCTATCCGCGTTGACCTCTATCTGCCACCAGTGCAGTGCAGATTCACGACCCACAATGGAACCGGATACGAGTGCGGCCACTCGCTGTGCATTGTCGAGAGAGTCATGATCCGAGTGCAAACGAACAATCAAATAGTCACTGTAGAATTCTGTACCGGAAGTTGAAGTCACTGTGCTTTTAAGCTCTTTCATCCCATCAGCAGAAACGGTAAACCAATCTTGGTTCGAGTAACCTCCACCAGCTTCCAACATGATTGGACCTGAAACGGCTTCAGTAGGAATTATGAAAGTAGCATTGGAACCATTGATCTCAACGGGAGTGAGTATTTGACCACTAAGATGTATAAGCGCATCGGCAGGCAAGACTTTATTGGCTGTGATTGTCACCTGTCCCCCAGCCACGCCATTCAATGTAGAAAGCTCGGTTAATAGGAAAGACTGACTAGAAGCGGATATGTCGCTTGTACCTTCTGTCTCATTTGATGTGCTTGTGTCTCCCCCACTATCTTTACAACCGGCTAGTAGCGCAACGGCGACTAGGCAAGTAAGGGGGCTACGTTTGGCTATGAAATTTCTCAAATTAACCTCTGCTTTCTGAACATTGTGTTGGTCTACACGATATACACAGCAAACTTTTCTATTTAGATGGCTGCTCAAACAAAAGGGTAAATAGGTACTTTTTAGAAATGATCAAATAACGGAGGGAAAATGGCGGATAGTTTGTATAAGGGGCTGTTTATATGAGCTTTGTGAACGGCCTTGTATTGATAGGGTGCGGCGTTTGACGTGTGATAAATGATGATTATGTTCAGATATAAAGAGTGTCATTAAAACGATCGAACATTGTTGTATAACGTCTCTCGATGACACTGAAAATACAGTTTAGCCCATGAGTGGTTAACAGCTAGGAGGCCAAAATGCTCTATGACTTCTTAAGAGGTTTCTATTATCGGTACGTAGCACCGCATCTCGCCCAAGCGACGTTACTTGGATATGCACAAACCACAGTCGCTTTCGTGGCCATCGGGTTTGGCATTAGCCTATATATTATCGGGGCTCACACAGTTTTTATGCTCACTTTCGACCTAATTAGTGGCCCCTTCAGCTTCAATTCGTTAAACGATATCACTACGTTCTTCGTAGCCTTAGTACTATCGGTGTACGCCATCGTTGCCTATACATTGGCACTGTATGGTCTATGGCATATAAAAACGATAATCGGTGCCGTCAAAAAATGGGTGAAGGAAGTGGTGGAATACTCTAGTCAACATTAAGGACAAAGGTTATGGATAAGATGGACACAGTACACTCACAATCTTCAAAGTATTCCAAATTACGGACTTGGCTTACTGATGTCTCCGTCATATTTACCGCGATTATTTTAATCATTCTATTGATAGCTATGTATCGAGCTTACCAAGATGAATCGCTCAATGATGCTATTGCGAACGCAAGCAATGGATACGGCCCATTGATGAGTCAGTGCTTAGAACAAAGCAGTAGACTCGAATGCTTAGGAAACTTAAAGATTGTTGCTGATACCAATACTTTTGAGTCAGCCAAAGCTATTGCGTTGGCTAAATAAATACCGAGCTTGGTATCACCACTCGTACCTCTACGGAATCAAACATTGGAGAAAATAAATCATGAATAATAAAGATCGCGGCAAATTCAAGGGCGATGAAAAGTCCAGAAAGGAAGAAATAGGTAGCAACGCCTGTTTATTTATCGTTTCATTTACATTCTTTATTGTGATTATTACTTATCAACTCATCAAAGGGGAAATTTCGTTCTTAGAAGTCGCAGGCATCTGTGCGGCCTCACTTATATTCATCTCTGTTGTAACGCATACCTCCCCTATTTACCGGATCAAAGAATTCGGGGAGATGTACAAGATCGGATTCAGATATTTAATATTTTTAGCGAATAATAAAAGGTAGTTGTATGATCCGATTAGCAGACAAGAATGTGGTAGTTCCCCATTGGCACATACCATTGATGACAGTTTTTTGCCTCGGCGTCGGAGTCTTCACCGAGTTCATCTGGTTGACAGGTATTGGGATATTTTTCGCTGGATTGCAGTTTTCAATAGTCCTTCCTATTTGGCAAGATCTGAAAACTGACAAAGACGCACAATATCTTAGATTTATGCGAGCAACCAAAGTCTTCACATTTTGGTATTGGTTCATTCCAATTGCCGCTATTTTGGTTGCCGTTGGTGCTGTAATTCAACACCTGTTACTAACGTAGAATATGGATTCATTCCTGACCGACTAGTTGCGATAAGTTAACCCATAAAGGCTGCACACGACACTGCATTTCAAGTCGCAGCCTAGTCTCCCCTCAAACCATTTAATCTCCCTCAATATGTTCCTCCGCTTTCCAAACATTCAAATATCCCCTTTAGTTTGGAACAAACCAAACGCTTCCTTGATAACCTCGATTTGAACGAACGCGATGAGAAGGCCCGTTGGCTTTTGAGTCACTTCAATCTTAAGCAAGGGGGACGATATGCATTATTACTGGAAAATACTCTCAGGGTTGTTGGTGACAGCTTCAACAAATGCGGTGAGTCAAGTTCAGTTCATCGAGATAGACAATCAAAATACAAAAGTGTCGGTTGAAGACATTTTTGCTCCAGCACATAACAATATAAAATTTCATATTATTTCAGGCTTAGATCGCCAAGTAACGGTAGACATGACTTCCCAACATGGAACCATAAATCGAGATCTTGGTGTCGTTGGTATACGTGACTCGCTTGAAATAAATGCCGAGAAATTTTACGGCAAAAGCTACGACATTGGCCAACTAGCTCAAGGGCAATATTCAATCAAAGTCAGCCAATACGATACAACGGGTCAAATAATGAGTACAACCCACCAGCAACTAACGGTCGATACTGTTGCACCGACATTAGGATCTCTATTTTGGAATAGCATGGCTTATAAACTCCAGAATGTGCCAAACAACCAGTGGCTAGGAGATTTTGAGGTCTGGAACTGGGGAGTCACTGGCGTCAATGACCAATTATCGGGTATCGACACCATCAAGGTCTACGCTACGGATAAAGGCTCAACAACACCGTTAAAGTCCCCAATCGAAATCTCTTATAACCCATCAACAAAAGAAGCAAGACAAGGTGGTGCGCCTGCCATTTTCCCAAGTTACGAGCGCGAATACACTATCCATATCGATGCCTACGATAAGGCGGGAAATATAGGAAAGATGACCAGAGACATTACATGGACCGGTCAAGGAATACGACCAGAGTTAGTCGGTGTCAATGATGGAACTTATAGTGGCAACTTTTTAGCTGGTTCTCCATACAATGGTTATAAAGCTTACACACCGGGAATGGCCGTAGGTAATTATAATTTTAGTTTGGTTTACAGACTGCCTTATGAATGGGCAAACCCTGCAAATCCAGGCAGGCTTTATAGTTACTGGGGACATTTCAATACCACAGAGTTCGTGAAAGATGGATATGCCTACTTCAGTGTTTCAACAGTGTATTCGAAAGGCGATCCCAGAACACATGAAATCCCCATTGGTCGTCATGACAGATGGGTGTCGTATTTTCTATATCACGACTTAAATTTAGCTCCGCATTTGGCCAAACAACCTGTCGCTATTAAACAAGAATATTTTGTTAATGGTGTTGGTTGGGTGAACTACAATCACCACATGTTGGGCCTCCATAATCAGCATGACATCCCTACTCAGTTTAGAGTCACAACAGAACCTCGACCTTACAACCAAAGGGTATTTATACAAGAGCATGGAGCTGGTGGCGGGTACTCGAACTGTGTGATACCGGCGAACCAAACAACATGCCAAGCACCATTGCCGACTCAATATGTGGATTGGAACGGAGTAAGTCCGTCTGTTCCTACTGGCACCATTTATTTCAGACACTTTTGGATGAATAAAATTGTAAAAGACGATTTTCGTTCGCTTAAGAGTTCAAACTTAGGAGGCATGAATTTTACGCTCGACAAATCTTTGCCAAAGATAACCACTGCCAAAAAGGTGCCGTTTACGAACGAGTTTGAAATCTATGCACTCAAAGACTTCGCAGGCGAAGATTGGAATCGCATCCAGATGTCGAAGGTTGGCTTAAAAGTGACTGACTCAAGCGGTCATACCCAGAATGTTTGGGTAGATGGTGACAATGGACATTTCAGTCTGAATGGTCAAATTGTACCATTAGGGGACGCGTTCATGAGCAAGTCGATACCCCTACCGACACTCGCAGCAGGCACATATGAAATCGAACTTCTGGCGCAAGATACCGCTATGAATACCACATCACGTAACTTGGGTTCTTTCCAATACGAGCCAGAACCTCCTGTGGTCAACTTGAGTACCATCGACAACCTACCACTCCAAGGTGCAATGCTCACTAACCTCAATCAGATCCTAATAAAAGTTCAAGATACCTCTCAGTACTTGGTTGAGTCTGTACGCCTGAATGGAGGTGGAGAAGCTGTAAAAGATGAATTCGAATTGAAGCTGATTGATGTGGCTTTGGACAAGTATGCCGTCGAAACACCAAGAGTGTTCCCGACATTGATAGAAAACGAATGGTACTCACTAACCGTCGCCGTGAGAGATGAGCTCGGAAATCAAGCCATCGCGACCAGTCGTTTTAAATACGTACCAGAAAACATCATTGAGCTGGGGACACTGGTAACTTTGCCTGTGGATTCCGTGTTATATACAACGAACACGAATACCCCTGTCACTGCGGTGATTTTTAACCCTATGACAGTAGAAGGAGGTCAAATGGCTTCGGGGTTGCATGATTACTATATCACTGTGGGCAGTCAGTCTACCCTACCAATATCTGTTGATGGATTTGAGATAGGACCAGGTGAATCTAAGTTATTAAGCGTCGATTTCGGAAACGGAGATGAACAGATCATCATTCCAGTGTCGGCAAGAGGTGGCGAAATAGGCACCAGTAATATAATGGTAGAAATCCCGCAATTAAAATCGAAGTATAACTAACAAGGGGGGCGCTCTTTGTTGTTCAATGAACATGAGGGGTTGGTGGTATACCAAATAGAATTGATGCCAGCTGAAGTTAAGCTGGCAGGGTTTATAGGTCGTTAAACTTTAACCCTTCCTTGATGAAGTAATCCATGAAATTGTTGTCGTAAAGCTTAGAAGATTTACCCTTAGCTTTATCAGAGTGGCAAGGGGTTGCAACACCGAGTAAAAGGATATCGTCTTCATTTTCCCAGTGACTAGAATACACAATGCAAGTGTCACTCGTTTTATCGAATTGACGTCGTGCTTTATTCCATTTGGCTTGTTTGCCGCTGTCAAACCATGGACTGCTCGGGTCCCACAAGTGTATATGCGCCAAACCTGCATCATCAGCGTCAGTCGGATAGGCTAGGCTTGCTACACGGCCAAGATATTGAACCGATAGGTCATCGTCGTAAGTTAAGTGAAGGGCGATATCTTTGCACAAAGCCTCAACGTCATTGAAGCCTTGTGCTTTGATTTCTTGTTCAAAACGAGGGGATGGGGTGACGTTTTTCATGCGTTCCCCTAGTGATAATTAGAGACAGTCGCTTGTGTCGCCGCTTTGAGTTTTGCAACTTTATCAGAAGTCATCTCAAAGCTAGTCTCATATTTACCTATCGAAGCCACTTGGAGTTGGCGTTCGATCGACATTAAATCACCAACGGCACGGCGTAGCTTCGCTGTAGCCTTACGAATTTGTTTTGCTGTTTCAACCGCTGGTTGCTCATACGCCGTTGCACGACGACTTAGGCTTTCGTGTTGCGCTTTAAGAATCATCTCAAAACCACGGATATAACCGTCTGCGACCACCAGCTCATCGATAGTTACTTTATCAAAATAGCTCTCAGGTACTTCTGATTGCTCAATCTCACTGTAAACTTCTCTAAGCTGTTTAGTTTGAGTGTTGAGTTTTGCAATGATAGACATAGCCATTTCTAAGCTTTCAGCCGAAACATGGCGTTGATTATCTTTACACTCAATTGTCTCTAGACGAAGATCCATAGCTTTAGCAACAGTATCGCCCATCGACGCACTGGCATTGCCACCGAGCGCAGCAAGAATACTTGCACTCATAATTAGCCTCTTCTTCATTGTGACCTCAAAAACATTATAGGAGTAATTATAGAGAGGTGATAAACCTAGCTCATTTCACGGGACCGGAATTATCCATGTCCAAAGCCAGATTACAACCATTCAATATTGCTAACAATCAGCCCATAATGATTAAAATCCAACCACATATACCCATATGCTGCGCATATGACGCTTAGTGCAACAGTAGCAGTAATGGCATCGCGGAATTAACCCGAACCATCGTTGTACGTTAGAAAGCGATTCAGAGCGGTTCTAGGTATAGTTTAGGGAAAATCAAAGGGATATCGTCTTAAAACAAGTCTAAGATTATACGATAAGTGTGATTTATATCACATATTAACGTAAAGTATCCACAATGTCTCTGGTTTTCTGGGAGGGTTTTGTAAATTCGATTGGTGGCTGGTGGCCAAAAAACCTTGCCAAGATAATGATGGACCCTCGCCTTTAAATAGTTAGCTAAACCGATAAAGCCAGTTGACGTTATAGTTTTAGTCCTTTAATGAGTTTACCAACCGCGTCAGCATTGGCCACGAAGAGGCTGCACTGTTCTGAGTAGCATAAACCGATTTTTTGGTACAGCTTTTTGGAGACAGAAGCATCGCAATGCTGGCGGATTATCAATTGCTGCATGCCGATAACTGCGGCTATATATGTATGCGGATTGTCACTCATCCAACGTCTTAGCGTATTAACAGGCACAGCAAACCCACTCAGACGCTCAACCTTGTATGGTATCCCTAAAAGGCTATGAATCTCGTGATGGTTCGATATTGATAGACTCACCGCGTTTTGCAGAACCGCTTTATATGTCTCCGGTTGTAACTCAATAGCTGTACACGCTGTATCAAACAGCATGGCTTTTTCAGGTGAAGTCTTGCACCAATTTTTGAGGCGTGAAATCGAAATATGACCGACGTTCGCTACCAAGGCGATATCATTTTCCATTTGATAGCTAGACATGTCCCAGGACCTCTTGTTTCGATTGGTAAGCAAGCATGCTTTCTAGAGCGTTCGATTTCTTTGCTGCCCGCTTGACCGGCTTGGCAGTTGGCTTAGTCTCCAACACTCTCTCCAACACCAGATTATCATTCACAATGACTGGCACTTCGAGTGACGGTGCTACAGGCTTGTTTGTAGGAGCGGTTGATAAGTTTGCACAATAAGTAAGACGGGTTGAGAGATCGACTTTAGACACCGCTTTGCTCTTCAAGGTCGCGCTCTCAACTGAAATGCTATGTGCTAAGTCAGTATACCACTCGGTTGCATTGTGCATTTTCTCAAGCTGCTTTTCTAGCATCAACTTGAGATTCGTTAGATTAGGTCGTAGGTGAGACGCTGACGGTTCAAATAACGCACCAGCTGACTGTGGATGATATTGAGTGATCGCTAGTTTATACATCTCAAGGTGATGATCGCGGTTTTGTGTTTCGTCTACACCTGACTTCTCTGCGATTTCAATTTTATCGCGTATTGACTGAGCCGCTTGAACCATCGGCTGCCACTTTTGAACAACTCCTATGGCAGTTTTACTCAGTTCGCTCATGGCTTTTTCTGTAACAGTAGCAAGGCGAGTTAGAAAAGACGCATCCAGAGAAAGATGGTTCCTTTGCGATGGGGTCAGCGCCATGCGTTGCAATTCATTAAATGAAGACAGCGCATCTTGATTGAGCAGTAACCATGCTTTGTATGCCGCAGCCCTTTGAGTGTGACTAATCTCGTGAGTATTAAACTGGACGTTAAATATCGATGTAGATAACGTATCAAACCCTTCTTCCACATATTGTTGAGCAAGGTTAAACAACTGTTGAACCTGTAGCAGTGACTCTTGATGTGGCGTTCCCGCATGCAAAGCCGCCTTTACCTGTTTCCTTTGCTTATTTCTTAGTTCACGCACAACACGAAGTACACCCACTTTATCCATCCTGTGTTGCTTCATGGTAATAGCCCAAGGCTGTTTTTGGATTTCCTCAACAGACATTGATTGATAGTCCAAAGCGCCGAGTTCTGCGAACAGTTGAGTACGTTTGAGAAGTTCACGGTACTTAGCGATATATGAAGGTGACACGACCACGCCCCCCATCGTATTCAACATTTCAGCTGGACACGTTGATATAAACTTTCTTACTGGGCCACGATGACGGAGCGCACGAGCTAAGTGTGAATCATGTACATCCAATGCACGTTCAAAGCCACCCAGTCTCTTAAACATCTCTATGGACTGTTCGGTGACGGCGATTTTTGCACCATCCACCAGCTCTCCATGGCAGTTAATGAGCTCAGTTTGCACGCTAACTTCTTTTTCATATGCATACCCAAAGTCAACATTAAGGCCATTTAACTTATTGGCATGGGCAAGATGTAAGCGCGAATCTACTGACAATGGATAGAATTTAACGCGGGTATTCGATTTCGTAAGCTTACCATTTTGAGTTCGTACTACTCGCTTTGTGAAATGGGCTTTTGCTGACACCTTTCTCGGTTTCTCGTTATACGCCACACCTAGCACCGCACTCTTTAAATACGGGATAGCCTGAGTAAGTAAAGTCGGTTTCTTTGAAGGAAACTCAGTAGCGAGGGCTTTGTTAACGAATTGCTGGGCAGATTGTAAGCTTACGAAATCACGTTGAACTAGTGTATCGGAGATCGCTTCCATTACATTGTTGATGCGATTAGTGGCCAACTCAGTGAACGTGGTAGATAGATACTCTGACTCAAAAGACTTCGATACCAATTTTCCGTCAATGCGTACCTTCCCCATTTCGGGCGTACCAAAGGTAACAGACCCGATATCGACCAGATGCACTTCACCTTTGATGTTTGCACTCAGCTGATACTGGCCATCGTCAACTTGCGTGTCATTGAATGAATGTGAAACCGACATTTCCACTTTGACTGGCGTATTGTGTTGGGGATTACGCTCAAGCGTGCAATTGTTGAAGCCTGCTTCGTTAGTGATATCCGAGGTATCAATCGGGCGTCGCCAATACGACAGCAGCGCACGGTGGTTGGCCACATAATGGTTCGGTTCCTCTTTTTTGAACACAGGCATCATTACTGCTTCAGGGAGAGGATATTGCGGGTCAACTAACTTGATGGTCTTCCCCGTTTCCGCTTCCCACTCTGCATTGGTTTTCGGAAACGGAATCCATGACTCAGGTCTTAAGTGAAGATCACGCCAGATAGCAAGTGGTCTAAATGGAAGGCTTGCTATACCGTCAATGCCCCAGCGATAGCTTAGGTACACTGCGTGACGTTCAGAGAATAGTTTGATTTGTGGATTCACCGCTTGAGCTTTATACATAGCCAAATAACCACGTCTCGCTTTCGCATTCAACGTCACATCATTTTGGATCTCTACAATGCCGGGATGTGTATCCTCTTTGCCTTCGGCAATAAGTTGACGGAACTCTGCAGCCCTGTTTTCTGAAAGAATCGATAACTGAGCAAAAAGTCTGACTAACTTCTCCAAGTAGCGAGGTTTCAAGACATTAGGTTGAAGTGCAATTCTGCCAAAACCAACACTGTCGTACCCTTTGGCATGCAAAGCACGAGCTCTCATGTTCGCAGACAGGCGGAACATGTAATCACGTAAACGCAAAGCTTCCTCTTGACCGAGGATATTCCATCGGTCTTGTTTAGCTAAACTTGTTTGAGTTTTATCAATGGTGCCAACTTGAGTACAGATCAAGCACCCATATCGAGCTTTACCTGAACACCCAGCACCATGTTTTTGTCCGACTGAAATCTCACATGCTTCTTGCGCGGCATTTCCATAGATGGCCAACAACAAAGCAAAGTCGGGCATGAATGCTGGAATAGCATTTTGAATACCAGGGAGGTTCTTCGTCAAAGGCTTCTTTCCGGCTAACTCTAAGGCCGTGAAGACTTCATCCGTTAACCAATCGCGGATAGGTGCGTACTGGTACAGTTGGAATTTACTGACATCAGTTTGGTCCACCAGCTCCGCCTTGAGTGCATCGATGGTCTTGTTTGCAGTACCCTGCTTCTTCATATTACGAGTACGACGTGTGCTTTCATCTTTTACGCGTGAGCCCGAAAAAGAGATAACCGGTGATGACGCGTACTGCTCCATGCCTTCCATACCTTCAAATCGATTCAACATGGTTTTAATGTACTTCTCGGAAGGGATCAGTTTCAAAATTACAGTGCAGTCGCCGGACATAGACGCATTCTGAATCACTTTTTGTGCCGACAAGTAACGATTGGCGTACTCTTCATGAAAGTCAGGAGCGACACAATCATAGAAAAGGTTAATGCCACAGTCCTTCGCATAGGCTTTCAAGAACGGAGCTGCATACTCGCTGTACATCTGCATTGGCAATGCTTCTGCACCAGGATTAACGGTGCTTATCATCAGTGGACGTGAGGGTTCGATTTTTCCTTCCGCAATGCTCTGTTTGTAAGCTTCAATCAAGCACAGTGCGACCAATGTGCTGTCTTTCCCCATACTTAAGCCTTCATGACAAATATACTTCTCATCAGCTTCGATCAGGCTACGCGTCTCTCTCACCGTGTCATTGAAGCGATCAATAATCCCCATATGCAGGGCATACAATTGACTGCTTAATGCGTCTTGTGCTGTCGATACTAATAAAGTCATGTCCGATTCCCTAAGTCATCTTGAATACCTTAACTATAACGTGCATAGATAATAATGAAAGTTTATCCCCCGTTTTATGAGAGATTTTTCTTTCATTTTATAGGCAGGGTTAGTTGTTCTACATAGACTGAAGATAAATCCAGTGAGGACAAAAATATGAACGCGAAGACAGATTTGACAGTACCATACACACCCAATCATGCTCTCAATGGCAAAGACCTAGAGGTGGTGTTCTTTATCGGGGAAGAAGGAATCAACAAGTACGGCTTTCGTACCCTCGAAGGCATTCTGTTGACCAAGGAGTTAGCCGAGCATTTCAAAAATGAAGAAAGTTCAGACAAGATACCTTCTCACTTAAAACGTCAACGTGATCTTGAAAAATCACGCAGCAAACCGCTCAAAGATTACTTTCGAACCCGCAAAAATACCATATTGCCCGGACTGGTGTCGGAGGACAAAGATTGAAACTTTTCTCTCGTTCAGGCCTTAATATTATGTAGCACCAGATACTAAAAAATGACAATAAAGTTTGAAACTAATCTAATAGCACTCTCAATGAAAATCATAATTTTGACAATAAAGATTGAAACTAATTAATTGATCTCCATTACTTCCGGCCGTTTGATGATTTATTTGGTCTTTTAACTGGCTTATCAATCGGTGTAAAAGCTTCTTGTAGGTGATCGCGAAACCATCGGCGGCGCTCAACTTGACGAAACTCGTTCAAGACAAACCGATAATCACACGAGCCAAGACGATCACCACAACCACATGGACAAGGTAATTTATTTGCCTCACGCTTGCGCAAACCTAACGCTTTCAGTGCCCATAGAACTGATGCTTTACCATTAACATTGAACAACTGGGAATAATCATCAATCAGGCCTTTCTCACCATGGTCCAGTTCGCCATAGGGAAAGTTGCCAAATTCAACCCTATGGGACACCGAATAAAGAAACCTGACAACAATCTTTTCGAAAAAGGTTGTCAATGACGAGTCGGTTTTCAAAATTGACTTAATTTTCAGGTCTGAGCCAAGACAAAATGATCCATCAGAATAAGTATGGAAGTCCTGATTACGAGGAAAGTAACCAGCGGTATCAAACACCACTGGTAAAGCCCTAGGATAACTACTTGGGCATACAATCCTTAGCGAAAATGTTCGTTCTATAAACCGACTTCCAGCTAGCTGTGCTTTTAACTGATACTCTCCCTGCAACTCAACCTTATCTGCATGGACATCTACTAATCTAATGTTTGGATAGGCCGAGAGAAAAGCCTCTAGGCCTACAGCCTTCCAGTGCTTCATCTATTGCTTAAACCATGGCTTTGGATCAGATGATTGAATTGCGAAAGTTGGTTTTGCTGTCACCGCAGGAATACCCAAGAGACGTGCTACCGAACTTGAATCAAGCTTCAGATCCAAACCATTTTGCGCCGCATTTACTATTCGTTGCGTATCATCACTTGAGCAAAGAGCACTAAAATCAGCTCTAGCTTGATACAGCCATTTATAAAAGTTTTCTTGTAATCGGTATTGAGCAGATTTTTCGTCATACCACTTGTCTGCAAAGTCTTCGGCCGGGTTAACTGGGTTCGGAATCATTGGCGCTTGTGCAGTAATATGGTCATCCATCTCAGAGAGCACCGTATTCAACGCTGAAGCCAAATCACTTTCACCTTTATATGATTTAGCAGCCAATGTAGTGATGATTACCGATATTGGCTTACTATCCTCATTATTTTTAAACATAGTGTCACGATGACGCTTCAATAATTGGATCACCTGCTGTAAGGGGGTCTTCCATTGATAATATGGCAGACTATCTATACTGGCTTTAAATCGCATTTCACGTTCGTTTATTACTAACCGTGCCGTCTTCATGCGCGTTTCAAACCATCGAGCATATCCTTCAGGATTGCTGATACGCCAGTTTTCATTCACAACTGCATAAGTGAAATCTGTGTTATCGGTAATCGAAACTGCAAGCTGAGACACGTTTTGAGCCAAGCTTTCATCAAACTTAGAGTTTTCGACCATCCGCTTTTTCAACAGGCCTCTTCCTGTATCACTCTCTGGCACACACGGAACTATGTCCATGTGAAAGCTAAGCCCATCGGCATACTCTAAGCGCCAACAGCGTTTCTTCTCGGCTAGCTCTTCCTTAATGCCTCTGGCGTTTCGATAAAGCTCTAATTCATGACCGACTAGGTGCTTTAGTTGCTTTTGAGTGATAGACGTTTTATCCAGGCCACGCCGAAGATTGCACCCCATGTCTAGGTCATACTGTTCTTCTGAATCGGGCCTAATCGCCGTACCTAGACGAAAGGAACCTTGAGAAAACACGTGGGGATCAAAATTCACGCATGTTGACTCTGGGCGATGTAACCAATCGCCTAGATCCTTATAGCGTTTTTCAGCCTTTTCATAAGCACTGTCAGGTAGCTCAATTTTTTCGAGAATTGTGTTTAGAACATCGTTACTTTTGCTATTACTCATATAGATCTCCTCGAAGCTCGATTGCCATTACAAATTGTTGTGTTTTTATGTCGTGGTCATAAATAAGCCATGGCATATCAGCCTTAGGCATTCTGGCCCGTCCTAATTCGACGGCACACGATACTGGCATCACAGGAAAAATTTGCAGTGGCGTCGCATCCCCGTGTGTATTTTTGATTTCAACAATCAGCTTTCTTATGCACTTTCTGAACAAGGAGAGCTGCTGCTTTGACTGCATGAAATCATTATGAGGCTGCTTTATAGTCACTTCCCAAATCGATGTATCTGGCCCTATAACCCGAGTAATTCGCTCATGCGACACATGGTCACTCAAAGAAAGTACCAGGGCTGGCTTTCCCTCCATATTTTGAGGTCTGTTGATGATGTACTCAAAATCATCTGAACAGTCTTGCCAAAACCAACCTTTAGGCTCTCGATGCAGCTGATAAGTCTCGACGTCAATTTTGTCGGTGAGCAAAGCGCCAAGTTTTATTAACAATGGTTGAGGAGCTAACGCGAACAATGAAAAATGCTTACAAGAATCCTCTTCGATAATCGATGAAATTTTACTTTGAAAACGCTTCGTTAGGTGTTGCGACTCTGCTTGCCAATATTGTTCAGAGTGATCCTTCAGCTCTGATACCATGGATAGGGTCACTGGCTTTTCAGTTGCCGGATACCAATTCGGAAACATTGCCTCAACACAACCGTGATAATTAATCGGTGATCTTTCAGTTCCAATATTGGCACCATATAAAACAACATTTGATTTGCGATCAGGATCAATGCCTGTGAGTATTTCTATACGTTGCTCATGCTGCATTTTCCAACTAATCAAGAGATCGGCTGGATACCTATCTTCACTGCCTTTCTGATCAATTTTTTTGTGACAGTCATAGCACATCAACATGAGGTTGCTGACGTCATTCAAGCTGGTTGGCTTAGTTTTAAAGAGCCCCCAACCACGAGGCCCATTCTCAGAAAATGCGTAAATATGAGCATTTTGAGAGACATTGACCGATTCCTGAGTCACCGCTGATTTGTATAACAATTTATTGCACCCGCTAAACTGACAACGAGCAGCTGCGCGAGCCCAAAGTTCTCGCTCAACTTTACGGTCTATGGGTCTTGTGACTTTAGCGACCATTCAAAACTCCTATAGTTTGCCAATTAACGGAAGTGAGCGCGGTGTTGTCGCATCACAGAGCAAATGGCTTACATAAGCACATCCGGCAATTAGTCCCAGCCCGCGAAGACACTTATCAATTGCCTCCTCCGGTTGCCACTCATACAAATGTTTGAGACCAACACCTAGTGCAGTTAACACCAATAGACTGTGGCAAAACTGGCGATGGTGAGGGTTACCCAAAGAGGGTTCCAAAATATCTGGAAGCTTGCCAAATAGAGAGCCAATCGTAATGGCAGTTACAGGATGGTGACTGACAGCTTGTTTTTTGTTGTCCGCCAGGGCAACGGTTAAACCAACCGCAGCCCCGACGACCAAATGGGTTTTACCATTAGCCAAACTATTTCTCCTTCCTGACACCTTTAAAAGGTGTTTTGTCGGATGTCTTTACATCCATGAATCGACCAGTATCAGCATCTCGCTTTACCCAATGTCCGCTTGGCGTCTGAGTCTGAGATCTACCTTTAACGGCACCGTTTCTGTGTCCGTCACCTGATGGGGGATTTGTAGCCATAAAGCCTCCTATTCTGCTTAATTTAACCACATTTATCAGATATTAATAAAAAAGATCCAAAGGATCTGATCAAATAATAAACATCAATTCTGATTAACACAAGCAGATTAACCAGAAAATCAAAAAAACTACAAAATTGATCGGTAGACAAATTCCAGTCCACCTGACTCTGCCACTTCTTTTTGACCTAACACAAGACCTGTCGCATGAAGCTTCTTCAATCGACCACTGGCATTCTGTGCTGAAATGTCAAAGTGCTTAGATACATGTGACGAAGTCACTGTCTTTTTTGCAATAACAAAATCTAGAAGCTCTTTGACAGTCGCACTGAGTTTTACACCAAGCACTTCGTAACCGCTATCGTTCTTGACTAGAAGAGGTTGATCCTTGGCTGTAGCGCCATAAGACCAATTGTCCAGAAGGTCCCGACTAGGAACATTAGAAAGGTAGAAACCTTTTTCCCCTTTTAATGCTTTAGCCAACGAGATTACACTTTCACGAGGAAATGAAGCATCAGTGAATCGAATCCCTTCCAAGCTAATAGCAAAAATATCGCATGATGGGTGACCATCAACGATCTTTTTAATCTTCACATAGGCTTCACTACCTTCATCATTACCAAAGGCATGGTCAGAACCTACGACTTCTGAAAGAAAAATTTTATGAGTTAACTGTTTCATCTGCTTAAGTTGACACTATTTATCAGAAATTGTCAACATAGAAGTCAAAACAGATATGGGTTCCTGTGATAGGGACCAACCCCCGATCTTCAGAAACATTGATGAGTTTTCCCTTCGAGTATTCCAAAGCCAATGAGAAAGTTAGCTGCCTAATAACAATGATAACTTTCTCTTTACTAGCGTGCTCTCGACTACTCTTAAAGCCTAGCCCCCGGCCTTTACCAAAGCGACTAACCTCACCAGATGTAAAAGCTTTTTGAACGAGCGCAATATCATTCTCAGCAGTTTCCGCTGAAAACTGTGCGTATAACTTCGGATGTTCACTTTGTAACGTTGTTCTCAAGGTAGCGGCAATACCTAAACCAGAGTCGGATATGACTGTTTGAATATGCTTTGGTTTATTATACGGTCGATATACTTGCAGACCTGCTAGCCCCGGTATTTTGGATTCACTGTGATCAGTAACGTTGCCTACAAGCTCTGAAAAAACAGTCTTAGCCGCTAAGAAATAGCTAGCTGAAGAATGCTCAACAAACCTGTCGCCCAAACGAATTACAAGCTCCTTGTTTTGGGTTGGCTGTGCAATTTCTCCTAGTTCGACCAAGGTATCGCTATTATCCCGATAAGTTTTAGCAGCTGACAAAACGGGTCTTTCAGGAAGACAAGTGACACTTTGATTAAGATAATCAAAGAAGCCATTTCTGCTGAAAAAACTGTGAGTATTAGGACATGCTGTAGTATCCATCACCACATCCTTCCCATTCACAGTAAGCTGATTCGCCAGAGCAAGGAAACGGGCTAATGCTATCAGCAAAAACTTACAATCGATGCCAAATTTAAATGTTACCTTTGTTGCATCTTTTTGGTACGCAAGCTTACCGATAGCACTTTCAAAGGCTTTATCATCAATCCAACCTGTAGCGAAATCAATTTCCACATGATGAGCCCGTATCAGGCTCCATTCATGATTTGAGTTTTTCACAAACGTATCCTGGTTTTTGTGAAGAAACGAGTTCACTTGGGACTTATCCAGCCCCAGCTCCTTGGCAATTTGACGTCCTTTCAGGCCTGGTGACCCATCTAATAACTCTGAGACTGCCTTCAGCAAACCATCGCTCCTTTCTATCTACATACCTACCATTCGTTGCATACTTTGCGTCCACGACGCTTTAAATGCTGAATCTCCTGCGAACAACTTGTAGAGCTCAAGTTCATCTTTACGGCGTTGCAGCATAATTTCCTTGAGCATTTTTTCGAAGGCCAAATCTCGATTATGAGGATCTGGGTTGTTTTTGTATTTAGATTCAAAATCTGGGTGATTGCGGATACTCTCAGCGATGTTCACGAACTTAACCTTTTGCTCTTCAGGTGTGGCACTCCAGCCCTGGAACCATCGTTCATTAAATGTGCGAATGATTTCATCCAGCGGGTCAGTTTCTTTTTCACCGCCATGCGCCCCACGTGGGTTCGGATTTTGAGGATCAAGCTCCGCTTCTTGGTCACTAAGCTTAATACTGTGGTTAAGCTTCACACGTTGCAAACCGTATGAACTCAGATCGACAGAATCGAGAAGCTCATCAATAGCATCTGCATCGGGATCTTCAACTTTCAATTTCGGTATTAAAAACTTCAGGAACCAAAACAGTTTTTCCCAGCTGACCATTTCATAAGGCATGATAGACGCCATCTGCCCATAGATTTTCACGAACTGCTTGGCTTTAATCTTAAAGTCCACTTTAGCTTCAGCTTCAAGCTCCAGCTCATGGTCAAACCGTGCTGCTGCAACATCAATGATTGGACTGAGTGTCTGGGCGTCTTCATTCTTGAAATAACGCGTCACAAAGTCTTCAACTTCATACCACTCGTACACACCGACATCGTCCATTTCATCCTTCAACTCGTGCAGCACGTTTATATCTGTAGCCTGCGACAATGACGTTGCTGTGTAGAAAGGATCGAATGCTGACTGAATATCTTCAACCGAGTTGAAAAAATCTAAAACAAACAGGTCTTCAGTTTTTTTACCCCATTTTGGCGCACTTCGATTGAGACGAGACAATGTCTGTACACACAAGACACTGGCGAGCTTCTTGTCCACATACATGGCGCAAAGCTTAGGCTGGTCAAACCCAGTCAGATACTTGTTAGCAACCACTAAAAGTCGATACTCATCGGTATCAAACATATCTTTGGTATCTGACTCGGCAAAACCATTAATATCTGCCTCGGTATATTCAATACCGTCAACTTCTTTGGTTCCTGAGAAAGCAATGGCAACTTTAAACGGGTTTCCTTGCTCCTCAAGTATCCGCTTAATCGCTTTGTAATATCGAATGGCCGTCTCAATATTTTGAGTGACCACCATTCCCTTACCTTTACCTTTGAGCTTTTTCGCATTCACGACATGTGGAACAAAATGCTCCAGCATAATCTCTGCCTTGGTATCAATCGTTTGCTGACTTCGCTCTACATAAGCTCTGAGTTTTTTCTGCGCCTTTTTGGTATCAAACTCAGGGTTATCAGCGATTGATTTCTCAATCTCATAATAACTTTTGTACGTCGTATAATTTGCCAGGACATCCAAGATGAAGCCTTCTTCAATGGCTTGTTTCATCGAATACAAGTGAAACGGCTTGAAAGAGCCATCTTCTTGGCGTTGACCAAATTTCTCTAAAGTGCTGTTTTTTGGTGTCGCTGTAAATGCCAGGTACGACGCATTCCCGCGCATCTTGCGCGATTTCATCGCCTGAAGGATTTTATCCTGGGCATCTTCGGCCTCTTCGATTTCACACTTGCCCATCGCTCGGTTCATATTGTCATGCGCCGAACCAGACTGTGAGCTGTGTGCTTCATCGATGATCACCGCAAAGCGCTTGTCACTGAGATCGGCGATACCATCAATAATGAACGGAAATTTCTGAATCGTCGTTATGATGATCTTTTTGCCATTCTCCAGCGCCTGCTTAAGCTCAGAAGACTTGTTCGCCGGGGCAATAATGTTCTTTACTTCAGAAAACTCTTTAATGTTATCCCGCAGCTGCTTGTCCAATAAGCGTCTATCGGTAACCACAATTACAGAGTCAAATAACGGCTGCTCCAGGCTTTTTCCACCAGCTACATCAGTCGAAGCAGGATAGGTTTCAATTAACTGATAAGCTGCCCAGGTAATCGAATTAGACTTACCTGAACCAGCCGAGTGTTGAATTAAGTAAGTCTGACCGACACCGTGCTGGGCAGCATGGTCTACCAATTTTCTCACCACATCCAATTGGTGGTATCGAGGAAAGAATAAGGTTCGCTTTGGTAATGGATCTTTGCTTGACCCATCCAGACGCACAAAATGCTGAATAATATTCGCCAAGCTTTCTTTAGTGAATACTTCTTGCCATAGGTATGCCGTTTTATGGCCCCCTATACCGTCAAAAGAGCGGTTCGGTGGATTACCCTGTCCAAGATTGTGTCCTTTATTGAACGGCAAGAAGAAGGTACTGCCACCTGATAACTTGGTGGTCATATACACTTCGTCGGTATCGACCGCCATATGCACTAGGCAGCGGCCAAAGGTCAGCAAGGCTTGCGTTGCATCTCGATCATCTCGATACTGCTTTTGGCCGTGATAACGTGCTGTTTGCCCGGTCCATGCGTTCTTCAACTCCAGCGTTATCAATGGTATTCCGTTGATAAACAATACCATGTCGATTTCTTGTAGGGGATTTGCCATGGAATAGCGCACTTGGCGAGTACAGCTAAACACGTTATCTGCAAAGTTTTGCTTTACCTTCTCACTACTGCTTGCCAAAGGGGCTGGATAGAGCAAATTGAAATGAGCATCGTCTACGCTTAGCCCTTTCTTAAGCAAATGAAGAATGCCATGCTTCTTAATCAGTCGGTCAAATCGTTCGAGTAACTTACGCTGCCAATCTGAGGGGTTGTTCTTTTGCAGTTTTGCCAACTCTACTTCTTGTGTCTTTTGCAGAAATTGCCAGAAAAAACGTTCATCAATGGCATATTGCATATTAAAGTCACTAGCAGCACCAATGAAGTATCCAGCACCCAGTGACTGCTGACTCAGCCCCTCTTTGAGCTCTTCAGTACTGATCCCAGCCAGACATTTCTCAATGGCCGACTCTAATGCTTGTTCATTGGTTTGACTGACCATAATTGTAAATTCCCTTAATCAAAATTCTTCTGTTTCATTGCCTCAGCCGCTTTTTGCAGCGGTCCTTTTAAGGCTTTTTCTAACTTTGTCATCTGCTCTAAGTGCCACGCAACCGCTTGGGGCCAAGTCTCTTTGTTAAACCCATCAGCTTTGGTCGAAAACTGAATACGGCAAGATTTCTTCTCATCCAGCCTCATCCACTCAAGTTCTGCACCAAAAGTATGTTCAATGTCCTGTTTGGACTGACTCAACAAGTCAAAAAGGTATTTATTCTCTTCGGTAACCCCACGGCTGATCCAAAGCTCTACTCGAAGCTCTTTTTGCAGAAATATCAGGTTATACGGACATCCACTTAGCCCTGAGCCTGCTGATAACCAATGATCTTTGCTTGGGCTAATGTTGTTATAGAGTTGGCAAGAGCTTTTCTGAAACGCCTCTAAGGCACGCTCCCAATACTCGCGACGCACGGTATGGCGGTTTTTTAGTACCACTTCGGTGGTTTTTTCTTCCGCTTCCTTGGCATTAATGCCGATCATCAACTCTTTCGCTTCTGGCGTTGGGATGATCTGGTCAATATTAATCAGTAGCTGTTCACCCAGTGAATAAGGCGTGATTTTGAAGCAGGCAATGCTAATGCCTTGACCCAATAACCACAGCGCGGTGCTGGTCACTTCTTTGCGAAAGTTTGCCGCAACTAACATAATACGCTGGCTGTTACCCAGGTTGAGCTTTAACTCATCGAGATCGGGCGCATCCAAAAATTCACATATTCTTTGACTGGCACTAAGAGCGGCACTTGCAGGGGCATTTAACACGTCAACCTCTCCTGTTACAGGCTCATAGCGGTCTAAATACTGTTGGTAAATTTCAACTATTTGCGCTTTGGTTAAACTGGCACAGTAAGAGGCATATTTAAGGGCCTGCCACACAACATCTCGGCCACTGTCGTCCAGCTTGTTTTCAATAATGACCAAGTTGCCATCTTTATCCAGTGCTAATAAATCTAAACGTTCACGGGTATCATCAAAGCCATCAAACTCCTTTTGAATAATCAGTAGCTCTTCACCCAGTGCGGAAGGCTCGTGTGCTAACCATTCCTGAAGATGCTTGCGCTCAGTAAAGCCCAACTCACTGAACTTCTTTGTCCTAACAGGACTGATCCTGTTGGTCTGATGATTTACCGTGAACATAATCGCATCCTATTGCTCAACCATTTCTGGGGTGATTTTTATTTTCCCTGTCACGGCGCTGTTGATCAGGGAAGTTTTGTATTCCTTGATTTTTTCAATTTGCTTGGTCAGAACGCTAATGCCACCATCAATTTCTCGGTGACTTTTTTCAATTTCTAAAACCACCTTATTTTGCGTTTCGATATCTGGCAGAGGAAAAAATAACTCTGAAAAATCTTTATATCTAAAGTCAGTTGACCTTTCACGAATTCCTTTTGCTAAAGATTCAATAAAGCCACCTAACGCTAAGTTTCTTAAATAAAGTGCATAGTATTTTGGATTAACTTCCACACCTGTTACTGGGGTACATGCAGAATATACTGGGCTTGATTTACCGTCAGAGTCGGATACGCCTATAGCTCCTGCAAATGCATCCATTGCATGAATAACGAGATCTCCATTCCGGATCCCCTGATAACCATGCTCCTTAGTAGCAAATGTAAAACCTTCGGTTCGCCTATTAGTCCGCAATGTAACCTGGCCATCCCTAAAACATGTAACAACATCGTCTTCGAGCCTAACAGGGCGGTTTTCTTTTTTAAAAATATACTTCGCTCTTCTAACTTCCCAATGCGCTGGAATCTTACCAATCCAATCCACACCGGAATCTTTCATAGGCACATTGGGATCAAGACCTTGGGTCACCGCCTGTTGGATGATGATCTGCTTACGCTCTTTCAGCAGGCTAATTTGCTGCTCTTTAATAGCAATCGCATCGTTAATTTGAGTGGTTTTCTTGTCGAGAAAATTTGCAATTAGGGACTGCTCTTCTTCTGAAGGCAGGACAAAAGGAATCACCTTCATCCGTGTTTTTGAAAGGTCCCACTGACCAATCCTTACACCATCTGATGCACTACCAAAAAACGATACGTATAACTTACTGCGTATCGCCCAATTGAAAAACTCAGGATTTATTGCCTTTGTAAAATCAAAAACAAAATACGCAGGACTTACAATTCCAGTGAACTTTGATACACCGTAGGAACCTTGCCACGCTTTCATTTTATTCATACCAAATTGACCTTTCTCAAGCTTTTTATAGCCGCTAAGATCATCTGGTATAAAATTGTGATTTGACTCTTGATCATCCACGTCTCTCTCAATAACACCTTGTTCGCGTGTTATCGAAAGCAGTGGCAATTCAGGGCAGTTTTTGACCGATACTGGGGATAGGCACGAGCCCAACTTAACCAAGTCCCAATGCTGTGGAATTTCGCCAATCCACTCATAACCCGAGTCAATATATTGATCATACTTCGGCGTTGAGGTAATGCTTTCCATTAGGCTTCTCCCTGAACTTCCGCCACTTTCACGCCTAATATTTGTGCAATCAAACCCTCAGCCTTCTGCTCTAGGTTAATAATATCAGTTGCTACTTCTTCAAGACTACGTAATGGCTTATGCAGATAGAAATACTTATTGAAGCTGATTTCATAGCCAATTTTCACCGTATCTAGGTTTATCCACGCTTCATCAACATGCGGTTTCACCTCGTCTAGGAAGTACTGGTAGATGCTTTGCTTCAGTGGGACAGATTCTGTGTCTCGCAGGTCTGAGTTGGTCTCATAAGTAATGAACTCGCCTTTTTTACCGCCTTCTGTTGTAGGAACGGGGTAATAACCAAAATCTGGCAGGTCAGCGACTTCACACTCATAGCGCTCCAGCAGGTCGTTTAATTTATCACCCGTTAATTTAACGATCTTTTTCACCACTTTCTTGGCGGTTTCGTCATACCTGCTCACCGCGTTCAGGATGGCATTTTTCTCAGGTGCTGAAAGCTTAATAGCATGGGCTTTTAGCGATTTATCAACTAGGGTTTTGAAGCTATTAAAGTCATCAAATTCAATGCTACCGATGTCACCCATCAGCGTTTGTGCCGTTTCAAGCAATGCTTTAAGCGCCAGCCAGTGTTTCACATCGAGCAGTTTTGCCTTCGCCTTGGCATTGAGACTGATGTCGTTATCTTCACACCAAGAAAGAATGTCCTTCTCAATGGATTTCAAGAAGCTCTGTTTTTTTTCAGAACCATAGCCTGTTTTTTCGTAAACATGTTCGCCGTGCTCTGCGTACACGTACTCCATCACTTCACTAAGTTGCTTATCAAAACGCAGTGGAGCTATTGCTTCTTGAGTGAACTTGGCTTTGCGGCGATCTGGGCGCTCGATAGTGACTTTGTAGTAGCCAAAGTCGTCATTACTAAAGACCTTACTGGCGATACCGATAGGATCATTGTTTGCATCAAGTGCTCTTTCAACGTCCACACACGCGAGGTAAGTATCGGTGATTTCCGTGATGTGCTCAGGCGCAAATTCGCAGTTTTTGTTACCTAAGTTCTTACGCAACTTACGGTATAGCAAGCTGGCGTCAATAAGCTGCACCTTTCCTTTACGTGCCTCAGGCTTATTGTTGTTCAACACCCAAATGTAAGTGGTAATACCGGTGTTATAGAACAGGTTATTAGGTAACTGAACGATGGCATCTAGCATGTCGTTTTCAATGATAAAGCGACGAATGTTACTTTCGCCACCGCCCGCATCACCGGTAAAGAGCGATGAGCCATTATGAACAGAAGCAATCCGGCTGCCTAATGGGCTTATGCTCGGATCTTTCATCTTGTTGACCATTTCCATTAAGAAGAGTAGCTGGCCATCACTTGAACGTGGCGTGGCATCCACCACTTCGAGATTTCCCCAATAGTCTTTCAGGCTAACCTTAAAACGTGGGTCAATCACATCACTGCCGTCTTTAATGTGCTTCTGTTCAGACGCCCAACTCTTACCGTATGGCGGGTTAGACAACATAAAGTCAAAGCGTGAAGCCGCAAACTCATCGGTAGACAAGGTTGAGCCTACTTTGATGTTCTCAGGGTTGTTACCTTTGATCATCATGTCCGATTTACAAATCGCGTAGGTCTCGTCGTTGATCTCTTTGCCGTAAAGGTAAACATCTCGGCTGTCGTTTGGATATTTCTCTTCAATGAAGTTTTGAGATTCAGTCAACATACCACCGCTACCACACGCAGGGTCATACACTGTCATGGTAAGCGGCAACTGGTCTTTCACTGGGTCAAACACCAGGTGCGTCATCAGTTCAATAACTTCACGTGGCGTGAAGTGTTCGCCTGCTTCTTCGTTGTTTTCTTCGTTGAACTTGCGGATCAACTCTTCGAACACGTAACCCATACCCAGGTTGGTAAGGGCTGGCATCTTGTTGCCATCTGGGTCTTCGACCGTTTCATGAGTTAGGTTGATATAGGGGGAAACAAACTTCTCGACGACATCAAGAAGGACTTGCTTGGAGGCCATATGACGAATTTGCGATTTGAGGTTAAAGCACTCAATGATCTCTTTGACATTATCGCTAAAGCCAAGCAGGTACTCTTCAAAGTTGGCGAGTAATATCTGTTGGTTATTAGTCGCGGTGTTGAACAGGGATTTCAGCGTCCATTTAGATGTATTGTAAAAGACATAACCACTGGCAGCCTTCAATGGTTCATCATCAAGCTCTGTGGCTTGCATCTCTTCTTTTTGGAACTTTACCTCTTCAAGCACGGCTTCTTTGGTGGGTTCAAGTAACGTATCTAAACGTCGCAATACCACCATAGGTAAAATCACATCACGGTACTTACCGCGAACGTACACATCCCGTAAACAGTCGTCGGCAATATTCCAGATAAATGAGATGAGCTTGTTATGTACACTATGATCCATTTTCTTTTCCTGTTCAGTGTTGGTTGCACCCCACTAGGTTGCTGCAACGGCTTCACTATAAATTTAAAATTTTGTTCTTTATGTAACGCCTAAATGGACGCTACATCGTTCGATTAACTTGTTCTGCCAGGCGCTAGATTTAAGTTTGTGACACCATAAAGTGCTTGGCTGTTACGCAACCAAAGCTGATACTCAAAGCCCATTAATGAGTGTTCCGTAGAACAATCCACATGCCATTGGCGAAGCAAATAGCCAGCGGTTGCAGCTCTAATCTCAACCTTTAGAACGCCACCCGTCATGCCATAATCCAGCTCTATCGCTTCGCTGTGCTCAATACGTGGATGCGGCACTAACTCAAGCTCTACAAATCGGTTCCATTGTCGGTCTTGAGTTTCAAGTTCAGCCTCAGACAGCTTTGAATCTTCAAGCACACCCGCTGCTTTAATTCGGGTCAACACAAAGTCACGGAACTCATTATGCTTGCGGTCAAAACCACGAACATGCCAACGCAGGCCATTGTCTACCAGCGTATGCGGCACAATTTCACGCGTGGTTTCACCGCTCGATAACGACACATAGGTGATACTCAAGGCTTTGCCTTTGTGTATGGCCTCGGTGACTTTTGCCACTATAGATAAACTGGGCTTGTTAAGGTGATAAGGCGCTTCACAAGCCAGCGGTGGTTTTACCTTTCCAGTAAAGCCATCTCCGTACCCTTGGCTAATCGTCGCCAGCGTTCTCACAACGTCGTAGTCGAACAAGGGCTCAAATGCTTCACCGCGCTTGTGCAACTTGAGCTTTTGGTCATACTCAATGTTGCCTGGTGCAAGCTCTCGGTACATTGTGAAGTCTTTCGTTGCTTGTGCAGCGGCAATGCTGAAGCGATCAACTAAATCCGCCCGTACCGCTTCGCCCTTAAACAATAAGGTGAAATCGATGTGAGCAATGCGATCCCTGGTTGCTTGTGGCAACTGCGCTATCTGCGAAAGCCTATCTGGCTTCGCCACTACCGTTTGTTTCAGAGCATCATTTGTCATGCGTCTTGTTTATCCAATTCAACCAGATTCTTAAAACTCTGTTTATAAAGTACGGTCAGACATCGCGTAATCACATTGAAAAGCGTCACTCAATGCTGCTCTTTATCCGCAATGACTAATCAATCTCTATTGGTTGAAGCTGGACAGATGGCCATAAAACACTGAATATGCTTCAACCTAATTAATTTTATTAGGTATCATCCTATCACAAATTATTTTGTAGGGAAGACTAAGCGACCACTCTTGATCTGTAAGCTAGAGTTTATCTGCGACTCTTCCTGCCCAATCTAAGATTGATTCTGTAGGAATTCCCGTAGGGTGTCCTTCAACGGATTTCGGGTGAGAAATACCAATATGCTTTTTGAAGCCAAACATGGAATCCATTTCCTTTGTCGGCCATCCCAGAGACTTTGTCACTACGCCTTTTTTGATTCGAGAAAACTGCTCTTTCCAATTGCGAGTATCAATCTGCCGTATACATTTTGTGGAGATCCATTTACTCAGGCCTGTTACATCAACTTCGAGCAAGTAATTCACATGACCATTTCGCTCCACGACAACGCAACGAATCGTTCTCTTTGCATCAGAGTCAATCAAGTGGCATTTACTACGTCCAACCTGATCCAGCTCATGAGTGTACGAGTCAATGATTGTACAGGCGTATTTTTCCTCTAGCATTTGCACCATCATGTTAAAGGCCGTAAAACGAGAAGCATACTCCTCCGATCGATCAGTGCAATCTTGCATACCTCCTCCCATGTCTGCCGAAGGTATCTCACCATTACTACCAGGCTCATTGGTACTGACCTGATCACCAGCTTTCTTAGCTGCATCTTTGCTACTATCTGGCCGATGACTCCTTTTGGGGATTGTTGCTTTCGACGTTGAAAAACGATTTTTAAACCTTACTGAGCAGGTATTTTCACCTAGTAAGAATGCATGGTTAGCATCGGAAGCCTCACGATCATCATCGATAATATGATCTTCTGGACGCTCGTATGGTTCAGGGCCTTTGCCACCAATGGTTGGCTCTTGGCCTTCATCTGGATGCGTAAAAGACGGGTTATGGAAATAGACCCTAGACGGCATTTGAGCATTAATTTCAATATCCGTGATCTTTTCAACCAGAAAGTAGCGGCCACTTGCATCAAGCCTGCCTTCGTATTCGAAAGACCATCCAGCCATTTGGGGAGGATCGAAGTGAAATAGCCAACGCTTATACCCCGCAGATACATCTCGGTCCTTTTCGACGTTGAAATATCTAAAAATCGACTCAAATGAACGCTTTGCATTACTATCAACAAGTAACCAGCTCAACATTGCTCTTGTTGCTGAATCATTGAATGCCGAAGGAGGAAAGTTTGATGTTTGCAACACTTCGATATTGGCATAGTCCTCCTTGCTGTTAACTTCGACCTTGAAGTCTGTAAGCAAACGAGAAGACATTAATGACGCTCGCGATAAGTAAGAGCTGGCATAAAATAGGACCCTTGCCAACTCTAGCTGAGGAATAATCAGTTTAGGGGCAGCGCCTCGGTCTAATACAAATGCATGTTGCGCTGACTCTTTCTTTCTCAAAGACTCTGCTGACTCTGAGTCGGGGAACTCACTCAAGTTACTGTGTCGAAGGAGCTCATTACTTCTAAATTTATGACGCCCTCGTTTAGCGTAACTTTCTGATAACCCTCTTTGATTAATTATTTTTCCTCGATACAAAGCAGGAACGTTAGAAAATGCAGTCGCATGAAAATTATTTTTCTGCTGTGGGGGATAGCACCAAACCTCAATTAAAGGCCGGTAAGACTTATCACTTTCCCGCACCAATATCTTACCAGTATGAACTACACGCACATCATCATCACACTTGTAAAACCTCGCTCCCATCAGTACATCCTTATTTTAGATTTGATCCCGTGGCTACCCAGCCAAGTAAGTCGTCGACAATTGGCACTATTCTTTCTTTAGGAAGGCTTGCTGAACGCATCAATTGCCAGCGACTCATTCCTGAACCTGTTTTTGATTTTGCGATTACAGCTATGACTAGCCGACGAGCTTGAAACTCAAAGACGCTTTCTTGATACCGATTCAAAGCAAAAGATAGCAAGGGTAATAAGTTCAGTTTTTTGCTCACCGAACCGTAATCATCTAGCTGCTTAAGTAAGAAATTTTTGCTTCTTCGAGGACCATCAACAACAGTATCTAATCGTTCTACAATCCTAATAAGCTGCTTAGTTAGTGATCGGTCTCTTGCTCTCCAATCTACTTTTTTCTGCCTTACATGAGGTTGGGATTGATGGACTCGATTGAAAGCTAATAGCCAATCTCTATCATTTCGGTACAGCCAAGCATACAGTGCACCACCACCAGGAAGTTTGCGTGCTCTCTTAACCGGGGCGTTACCTATTAAGTGACGCCACAGCTCACGTTTTTCTTCACTTGGATTTGGCACAAGCTGAGCATTGTCCTTCGGGATCGATACCGTCACTTTATCTTTTGATTTTACTTCTTTTATGATCTCACTAGCCGACATTTCAGGAATAAAAGCACACCAAACCGTTAAGTGCTGTAGATAGCTAAAAGCTTTACGATGACGGCGAAATAACGTGCGAAGCCAGTTAGTATCTCTATCAGAATTGATGGTTAGCTCAGGGGTAACGATCTTGCTTACAACTAAGTCCGCAATCTTATCGTGAGCAACCTGTTTAGGGCCTTTTCCACACCCAAAGTCGTGTGCTAGATGATTGTAGAAAAGGCTCCATTGATGCTGAGTCGGGGAGCCTTGGGCTGGTAAACACATTACCTCTTTAGCTTTGCTCGCTAAGTAAGCAAACCGCTGCGCTGTTATATTCTGGTGGTTACATAAAAAGGGCTGACATTGTATTCGGCCACATGCATGGTACGTGTGCCGACTATCATGGTAAGAGGTTGTCGATTTATTCAGAAGGCCGTGCTCAGGGCAATAAGGTAAGGATGGTAAAAACCACAACCTAGACCAATAACTTTCCCCAAATTTTTGTTTTTGCTCCGCGACACAAGCTGGGCAAACACAAAAATCATCTGATGTTTTTACAATAGAAGCTGGGGCTCCTAGCATTAGATGAACAGAGCCCTTAGCGCAATGTTCCATTCGCTCCATCGCTCTAACCCTAATGCTTTCGTCAACAAAAGGAGCGTAAATCGGGAACATTGTATGTTCATAAATAAGCTGTTGGACATCAAATCGTCCCGTGTTAACTAGCTGCTCTGATATTGAAGATAAATGACTAGGCAGGTCAATTGTCGCAATCACTTTTCTGTCACCATACACTTCATCTAGTAGCTGTTTAGAGCTTGTTATCGCACTGCGAATTCCAGCTCTAGCTACTAAGCTATAGATTAATTCATCTGGGTAAGGGACAGGGAAGCAACGCAATATTAAACCGCCTTTTCTAGTAATGACTGAATGTCTAGAATCAGACCCGAATTTGACATTGCGGTGTACACTTCGCTATCAGAATCAGATTGAGAGTGAACAAACCTCAAATCCTCACTATCAAGGGTATGCCATTGCGCCTGTTTAATTGAGGAGGCCCTCTTGCCTTTACTTGGCTTAAGCTCTTTTTTAGATAGTAACTGTTCAGGGTTAGTGAGTTGCTCATGTACCAGTGGCAGTAAGCTGACCCATGTCAAATCTAGATTCAGGTCAAACAGCTGTCGTATTACAGGAGCTAAAAGTGTTGAGTCAAACTCGTCTTTTAGGGCCATATATACACGTCGCTCTTCATCGGTTCTGAGCTGTTGATATGCAAACTCCTCTGGTGTCTGCTTAACAGTTGTTGCTACCTGTTTTTGTAACTCAAGTAACCTTTTATCAGTATTGCTTAGTTTAAGATCTGAAAACTTAATCATTTCTTCAACATCACCTGAGCGAAGCGCTGCTAGCATTGGATGAACAGGTTTTAATTCATCCTCATAAACTTGTTGCATTAATTTAGGTGTGATCCTTTCTACTTTTGTCGCTATTGCTCTCAACTGACACAAGACATATAGCTTAACCACAATATCTAGAACACCTTGGCTCAGGTCATACCATAGAGAATGTCTACCGACAACTGGCGATTTGTTTAAGCCATCTAAAGGATGAAGAAGAGATCATTATAGGTAACCGTAGGATGCTTAAAGCCGTGATCCCTGCCGACTGTGACCGTCATATTGCCGATGGTCAAAACCGTAATGAGCTATTTCAATCTTTATTAACTGAAATGCCTGAGCTTGCGACGCAAACCCTGAGCGTGAAATTCCTTGTCTCTGATACCGACACACTAGAGCCTGTGACTGAGCAAATAAAACAACTATTCAGTGATTTTCACTTCAATCAGAGAAAACCAACGACGAGTCTGAACCTGTACTTCGACAGCAGCAAACCTTACAGCCGGTTATTACGTCGATTTCTGGATTTAGAAGTGAACCAATTGTCCCTATGGGATCTGATCTCGGTAAGTGGAAAGCTCACCAATGGGCATCTTTTCATCTTAAAACAGCTTCAAGATTTCTTGAGCATTGCCAGCGCTTCCACAGCCGCGAAAACAAATGCATTACTCACCAAGAACCCTGAAATGGCAGATCAGTTGTTCAACATGCTCAAGCCTGCGCTTACGGGCGTACTCAGTGCTATGCCAATCGGTGAAAAAGATACTGAGAATGACCCTATGTATAGCAAAGCCATTTATTTCTACGGATGCGCGTGGGTTTGTCGCTCCATCATCGAAGAAGGTATGTCTAATGGTACGGCACCAGACTGGAGTGCTCTAGAGCGCTTAAAAGCACTTCCGTTACTCAACATGAAAGACAGCTGGTGGACTAAAGCAGGCGTTGTTCAAAAGCTCCAGTTAGATAATGCAAAAGAACCGAAATATATGATGCAAAAAGGTTCAGAGAAACTGATGGGCCGACGTTTGTGCAAAGTCTGTGGTATCTACCCGTGTGATGAAATTTAGCCTTTGGAATAAACGCTAAGGAGAGAGATTATGGAACTGAATTTACAAGCCTATCGCTGCCCGTCTGCAATGACTCAAGCTCGACTTGCTATAACTATGGCTCATTCAAGCAATGAATCCCTATGGCTTCACTCCATTGAACCGATGCTAGAACATCATATTAAGGCTTACCTTGCTTCGGAATACCCTAACGCCACTCTTGCTGTGTTTATGGCCAAAGAGATAACAGAGGCGATGCAAGACGAATGGTTGTCTGATGACAGTTTGTTTGATGAAGATGACTTGGATGGGGCAACAGTTCAGTGCTTGTATTGCATTTCATTCAATGAAAACGTGGACAACCTAGCTACACCCATCCAATAAAAAAGGTGCATTTAAACGGAAGAGTCTAAATGCACCAATAACGACACAAGGACGTTCTTATATCTCGGTCATAGTCTTACCAACGCACGACCATTTGTGCTGTGGCGGTATCTCCAGAATCATCATAGCCAACAACCGTCACTAACTCTGATTCGCCCGGTTGTCTTAACTCTGAAATCCGTTTACCGATATTGCGACGCACGTTATCACCAACTGTCCAATCATATTTGACCATTTTACCATCCAAGTCTTTACATTTTGCTTCGATACGGGCGGTCTTCGAGTACATACGATAATCGATAGAGCACGTCGGTGGTTGGTTTGGCACCACTTCAATTGGAATGATGGCTTCCGCTTCCTGACCGTAGTTGGTGAGTATTTTCAATTTCAATTCATGATCACCCGTTAATAGGTTCTCAATATTCGCTGATGACTTCTCTAGCTCAGGTTGTAACTCACCATCGACATACCATTGATAGTCTGCCACTCGGTCTGATGGGTGACCACCTCGAATTGTCGGACGGACATTAACATCAAGTGGCGAACGTTGGTAACTGTTACTATACCGTGCAGTTAAATCCACAGTGATCGGCTCAGGTTCCAATACCTCCACATATTCAGTAAAGGTGTCGTAGTTACCGCGATCATCTTCTACCGTCACCGAGATCGGGTATATGCCCGGTTGTTTTGCGGTAAATCGCGCTCGATGTCCGTAATCTTTCGTCAGCTCCAGTCGGCCTTGTCCGTTCCACTCATACAAATAGTACTCGCGTAAATTCGCGCCAATTGGACGTCGTAACCAGATTTCAATCACTGAAGGTGCAACGAGCACACGTTGTTTATACGCCACGTCGAATTGTGGGAACTGATACTCCCATACACGAACCTTATGGTCGAATTCCGCATACGTTAACGCCTTAGCATCTTTAACCCACGCACGCAGTGTGAATGTATGAAAGTCAGCTCGATCCAAATCATCATTCGTTGGGGTAAAGTCCACAACATTCGAATCGACAATGGTTCCGTCTGGTCTTACCCATTCAATTTCAAGTTCGGAGTCCATATTGGAATACGGTGTATCGACATCTCCAACCAAAGTTAACGTATCGGTGGTTTCAACATCGGTATCCCCTTTCACTCTGACTCGAACAGGTTTGGCTCGCTGAGAACGTACTGAGCGATATTCTGTTGCCCAGCTCTGTTCATCGGTTTCATAACCAAGATACGCCGCTTTTGCGATAATCTTGTTACTGCCTTCACCTGTTGCAGTGTATTCGAGTGTACTGCCACCTTCAGTGAACGTGACTCCACCATCAATAGACCATTTGATGAGCATATTACCGGCATCCGCCTCTTCACCTTGATCAAGAAGAGTGTACGTTCTTGTCATACCGGTGATCAGGTTTGCTGCCCCAACTAGTTCAGTTTGTGGCACTCGGTACGCCATGATTTGTACGACGTCCGTTTCTGCTATCTCCCCTGTGAAGCGATTTGGAACATGACCTTTCACCAACCAAATACCTTCTACTGCGGTACTGAAAGAAAAGCGCTTACCAGGTTCTCCATATAGATTCCACGTACTGCCATTGTCTTCCGATATGTACCATGACACTTCACCAGAGGCGTCTTTGTCATCACGGGTAAGATGTTGATATTGAATAGCGGCATTCATCGGTACAGAACCCGTTATACGCAGTGTACGCAGTTCACCTTCGATTGCCGTTCCTTTCATGATTTTCAAGGTCCCGCGTTGAGAGCGAACCATTGAAACATAATTTTCATTTGGCGATTTTAGTTTCGCTTGTGCATAGAATCGAAGGTCACCGATGTCATCTGATGAGAAGTTTACATCAAAGTCATTCATACCTGATTCGTTCATATCTTGCCAATCCGTCAGGCCATGTAGGTTCTTCTCTTTGTCCATGACAGCAATTCGAACAGACCAATCACCAAGCTCTTCAGATTTGTATACGACATCTCGGTAAAAGCTACTATACAGCCCAAATTTCGATTTAACCTTGAATGTGTCAACGGTGGACGTTTCACGAGAAGTTTGCTCAACCTTGAGCCTTGCTCGTGTAGAAGGAACCGCATAAGTCTTCACCGCACTCTCAATCACTTGCTCTGGTAAACGGGCGTAATGAACTTGAACGGCATAATCATCCATCTGCCACAAATCTCGGTGGTTTGCACTGTTTCTGTCTGTGATTACCTTAGTGATAGTGTGCTCGGTGTATCGGTTGGACTGTTTGATGTATTGGCTTTCTAAGGTTTCACCATTTTTAAGGAGCGTAATGTAAATAGGCGACGCCGCTGATTTAACTCGATATCTCCCGATTCTAGATTGCCCCATCTCAACCGCATATATGCCATCTTCAAACATACCGTCGTCGTCGAAGATGATCTCTGGAGTATCTGGGGTATGAACGATTAGGCTTGTATCGTCGACTTTGATTAAGTTTTTTCGGCCTTCAGAGTCATGGATATAAATCTCAGCTTCCACTGTCGCAGGACCCGTATTTTCAAATACACCAATCAGCTCAGGGCTCGCAGTATCCCATGCTTCTTCCAAACCTTGAGGGATGACTGTCCAGTTCACGGAACAAGTCATTTGAGTCGGGTTTTTGATCCCTTGTACCGCCTCATGCTCTGACTTGAACATTCTACAAGCTCGACCTTTCGTTTGTGCGAATGTGATGTCTTGGTTCTGCACAAGTGCCACTTTGCGATCACTGATGTTGTCGTATTCGAAGTCTAAAGGTAAGAATGAAATGGAATACTCTCTTTGAACTACGTTGTTGTTCCCGTCCTTACCACGCACAATGACTTTATGAACCGTATTGGACTCCCATGGGGTTTCCATTTTGATCGCACGAGCCATCTTGAATTCACCAATATGCTCAACGGGTACGCCATCAAGCAAAATATCAGTGATTTCATTCTCAATACTGGTTTCATCTTGCACGGTGAAAATCATATGCTCCATGAAGTTGATTTCATCACCAGTACTAAACAGCGTGTCATTGTTGTACAGACGAATCTCAGGAGGTAAACGGTCTAACTGCATTGCAGTCACTTCCTTGTCACCTCTGTTTGCAAATCTATCTAAGGCTTTTATGTTGCCTTGATAAAATCTATCTACCACTGAACTGAGCGGAATTCGATAGACAAACTTGTTGCCAATCTGTTGAGGGATACCAAAGCTGTCTACTGTCTTCTCGGTATAGGTAACGTGTTCATTTCTGAATAAATCGCCTATATCCCTACCCTCTAACGTAACGAAATCGGATACACCGACATGATCTGTATGCTCTTCAAAGCTCAAACTAACCTTGGATGGTAACCACCACTTATTTGCTGTATCGGTACTGTGCGGCGAACTGAGAACGACGACAGCTTCATTGTTTTGGACAACCACCGTTTCTCCACCAACATCAATCGAAATATCATTGCTAGTGGTATCTCCGACAGCTTTGACAGCATACTGCTCAATAACGGGTGGTCTGTAATCCCACGCGTATTGGATCTGACTGTTCGGGGCTGATACGACATCGTACTTATCCGAGACTTTTAATGCTGTGGTAAGTTGCCCTGTCAGTGAATCATCACCAGATAGATGAAAGGCAGAAATGGCGACCACGCATGAATCTTGGCCTTCAGGCACCTCACACGATTCACCAAACTGAGTTAAGGCCACCACCTGATCAAATGGACGAGGCTCGACCTCAACGGTAATTTTGCGAAGTTTTTCATTCTTATCGTGCGTAATGAAGCTCAAGCCTTGATATTGAGCCGAAGTAGTGTCCGTGGTGACATTTACAATCACAGGCGGAACGGGTTCAAGGATAGTGTAGGCCACGCTGTCTTCAATCAATGTGATGCGTTCTTTCTCAATACCATTGAAGTAAGAAATGCGATATGAACGGTAATGCTCTCCTGCAGCTGCGGTAGGTCGACCATCGAGCGCTAATCCATTCGCGTTCCAGCTCGGGTCGGTATCACCTGTCCATTCGAAGAAACACTTTAGATTGCTACTGTCTGACGTATACGCTTCTTCTCGCACTGTTTCTAATCTACAACCAGATGCTACGGCTTCTTTCGCTAAGGCTGAATACTCTTTCACACCACGATAGATTTCATCAGGGTAAGTAAACTCTACTTTTGGCGGCACACTCCTTATGGAACCGATGATGTACACTGATTTCGCAACAGCAGCAGTCCCTATAACTGTTAGTGAACAACTAATAAGAATTTTGATTAACTTGTTCATAGTGCTCTTCAACTCCAAACGCAATTTCATTGGGATAGGTTAAATAAGGTCGAGAGCAATTTTTGAAATTAACAAGCCTATTTTTGAAGATTAAAGTTTTTCTCGCGGCATTCATTGTAAAGGAGGGATTTGGATTGTTACCCCTTCACGACTATGAAGGGGCTGAATGAGAATGAAGACTTATGGTAAAAATATATGGATTAATAAACCTGGCGCGACCGCGATACCGAACGTGAATAAGGACAAGTATAAGTCCGTGGCTACATATGCGCCGATGTCTTTCTTTTTATCAGAAGAAGATTGTGCATTTTTAGACAGGTGTTTAGATACTTCCGTTCCAAACTTTTCAGACAATGGATGACGTCGATTTGACTGATAAATCTCAAAGACAAATTTATCAAAATGCTTGAGTTCTTGTAGACGACATTTGATAAACGGGGAGACAAGACAGTAGCATACCGCCACCAGTAGAAAGCAAATTATTGTGAGTGACATGCTATTCAATGGGTTTGTAAAAAAAACAATTATCCCAAATTGAAGAGAGATGTATCCAACAAGAAAATGTAGCGTCTTCATTCCAATACCTCCACCACAGGGCTATTCACAAAGGGATCTGGCATGGAAAGCAACAACCGACCCCCAGTTGCATTGAGCAATTCAATATTCAGCGGTTCACTTTCATCATTTGTCGCCCTGACTCCATATGTCATGGTATGGCTTTGGTCTTTAAAGGAAGTTTGATACGCAAAAAAGCAGGTGGCATTTGACGCCTCAGACTTACAAACTTTTGTTACCAAATTCACTGACTGCACCCCACCATGAGCGACAGCAAAATCAGGCCACTGAATCGCCTTTGAATCTATTGTTGAGTTGTCCATTGCATACAGGTTTAAAATATACTCGCGTGATGATTTTTCCATCATCGTGTAATCACTGAATCGATTCGCTCTCGTTGTCCACATCATCACGGTAACAATAGTGATTAAGGCCACAAGTCCACACACCAGAAGCCATGTCACCTTCACGTTGTTGCCTGATTTTTCATTACATTGGTTAGTACTCAACATCCATAACCTCACTCATTCTAATTGCTACTTGAGACATTGGAGCCTTGGAGTCCGTTGTTTGCCTCTAGCACGAACGAGTAGTCTTCGATGGACTTAGACCACTTATGTAAGTCCGAACAATCAAGACTCTTCAAAGCATAATTTTGCAATGAGTGAGCAAGTGGGTGTTGGACTGCAATGGAGATCGCCACAAATTGAAGCCCAGTAAGCTCCACTGACGTTTCTACGACTGAATCATAAGGAATGTTACATTGGGCGGAAGCATAGCGTGACAAATAGGCGATGGTGTCCCCACACTCCGTTCCACACGCTTCTTTGTAACGACTGATTATGTCGTCACTGGTGTTAGCCATAGCTGAACTCATGAAGACCAAAGTGCTTAAAACCATAGTTAGAATTTTCATTGCATAGTGACCATTGTTGGGGTGTGATTTTCATTGTAAGGAGCGGTAGAAATAAGTTTTTCAAACAAGGAAGGTAATTTGGACTTTAAATTGACAAGCAGGTTTTGGAGCCTGCTTGTCAATTTGGGAGATCATTTGCATAACTTATTTTCTTTCAAAGAAAGGACATTGTTATGCGGCGTTTTCGACTTGTTCTTCGTCTTCATTTTCCAAGTCATCCATGTCAGTCGCAAATGACTCGACCCGACGCGTCTCTAAAATTTTATCGATGGCTTGGTCTTGGGTGTACCCCCGTTCCATCAGAGCCGCTAATTCCATTTTGTCTTTCGGGTCCGTGGAGTACATCAGCAGCATTGCAGGAGGCGCGTAAAAACGCACAACCTCTTTGATGTCATCACCAATTTGGAAGAAGATTTCTGAGTACCTATTTTTACGGGTCCTAATCGATTTGAGAATTTCGAATTCTTGGTCTGACAATGCCACCAGCTTGTCATTTTTAACTTGATTAATCGTGTCTGATTTCTGATACAGGAAGCAACGATATACACAGTTGGCGGCTATGGCTTTACCTACAGATGAACCATACAAGTCACTCAACAATTGGGTGATAATCCAAGCACTAGCATCCACCTTCCTAAAACGCCTAAAGGCACTCTCAAGGAACGATGATACTGGGTTAGCACCTGTGGACCCTTGCTTTTCTTGAAGGAACTCCCAACACTCATCCACAATGAAGGCTTTCGAACGACGCTGAGAACCGGCTTGAGCATCACCCAAGAAGAAATGTTGGTAACACAGGTTGATGATCTGCATTAAGGCAATTACCTGCAATTCCGGTTGCGACTTCAGCTCTTCTAATTCACAGACAATGAATGGGTTGTCCAGCGTTGGGGGCGGCTTATTGACCGTAAACATATCGCCAAACATTTCGCCTTCACGGAATGGTTTTAACTGTTCACCAATGTCATTCAGCTCTTTACGAGAGCTCGCAGAACACATATCAGCGAAGATAGTGACACTTGAGTCGCGACCATGCTTATCCCACATCAGTTTCAAAATGGTCGTCATACCACGCTTCTGCAACGTCGTGAGCGTACCATTGGGCTCTGCCATCACCGACAGCATTTCCAAAATCATACCAGCCTGCCCTTCCTTACCACTGAACTCAACAATGGACGGGAAAGGGTTGAGTGAGAACTTCATATCTTGACCGAAACTGATAAATTGACCATTCAACGCTTCACACAAACGGTAGTAGCTTCGACCCACATCGATAATCATTGCCATACCACCATCGCGCTGGGCTTCAGCAATATGTTGAGCGGTCTTCATCAGCTTATCGATTTCTGACTTGGGTAAATTCATCATGTTCCATAGATGCTGGCTTGGCATCTTGCCTGACCCCAATATGCACGTCACAATGTATTGGACGAGAACCGACTTGCCCGAGCCCGACTCCGCGACAACGATACCGTTCATTGAGCCATCGGTTTCAAAAGGATTGAACCCAAACATCGACATGTCTCTGGTTACAAAGGGGATCACAGGTTTACTTGGTGAGTTGCCAGATGAACTGGAAATTATCGGGCTCATGAACGCGCAGACATCAGACGGTACTAAGTTATAGCGGTCTAATCTTTTGCGAGTCACAGGGTCTGGTGCGAAAGGTAATGAATGCAGGAACATAGGTGGAGTCATGTACTTGTCTTCTTCCAATTCGAATCCTGCAGGGGTTGAAGCTACTTTCTTGAAGCGTGCAATCTCCGTCTCTAAATGCTCCTCATCATCACCAAAAATCATAAACTGAAGATACGCATTCACCATCTTCGACTTCTTTTGTTCAATTTTGGTAAAAGCTTCATCAAAGTCAGCTCGCTGCCAACGAACAGTATCATTCCAATTTACTAATTTGTTGTTTGCCTGCATTGTCATGTATTTACGGCGACGCTTAATCTTACCCTCTTCTTTTTTAGAGTTAGGGTAATGGACATTCAATACAATCATGAAGTTCGACCATGCTGTAGAATGCCCATATCGCCAATCACTAAAGACATTCAGCATGTCACCAAAGCCCAGTGTTTTTGGGTATTCTTTGGGAGTAAGCATCGATATAGGCCGCTCATCAATGATGACCTTCGAATCGGTAAACTCGATTTTACCGCCCTGCTCCTGAACTTGATCTCGGGGCATGTAGGCTTCGTTTTTATTAACGTCTCCTTTGCGCCAAGTTGACGAGTCCTTTCTGTTCATGAGCCTTTGCATGAAGTGTAGCCAGCCCCACTGATCCATCGGGGTACAGAACAAGCCGACCTTGTTCAACGACTCTTCTGTATCAGTACGTAGATTATTGAAGTGTTTAAGTTCCTTTTTGGTAGGCACGCCAAAGTTGCCTTTGATTGGAACCTTCACTACGAAGTAACAATCAAACATGCGAGCTCGACAGTCGCTATCACCAAACCCTGATTGTGATGATTGCTGGAAGTGGTTAATCAGCCCCTTTGAAATCGAATTCAGTCTGTCGTTTGCCTCACCTGTTTGTCGACCTCCGTGGTACATAGAAAAGCTATTGGTGAAAGGGCTTAAATTATCATTCGCCCAAAACAAGACCTGAATAAACGTGTCTTCCGGCCAATCGGCCTTATAGATTTGTTCTAATAGCTCCTGTAACTCATCGTTAACGGCTGGCACCGTTTCAATCTTGTACATTAAGCCAATGTAACTGTCTTCGAGCTCGAAATATTTGTGCTTTCGGTTGTAGTCCAAGACAGGGAGAAGATCGCCAAATTTGGAGTTTTCGAATTGCTTAAAAAATCGTGAAATCGCACCCATGATATATGCCCCCTTATTGACGCAGTTGATCGATTAGCGAGTTCGCATTACTTCTCGCATTCTCTCTTAACTCAGAGTCGCTGATAGCCGGTCTTGCATTGCGTGACTCGACGCCAATCTGACCATCATCATTCACATCGTAGTTTTGCTCTTGGCTTTCCTTTCTGACATGGAAGTTGACGTATTGAGAGTCATTGGTCTTAGCGCTTCTATCGACGACCCAAGTTCGCTGTGTTGCTTCGATGAATCCATAACCAGGGATCTGTAAGGTTTCTTTGTCTGTATATGGACGCACCAGTGTACGGACAATATCGGCAGGCTTTCGCATGGCTAGGGGTTCTGGAGCCGGAAGAAGTAAATGCTGATATGCCGCTTCGGGTGAAGCTAACGCTGGAGCTTGAGAAAAGTTTGCGTGTTGTTGGGTTTCATTCACTGATGCAGAGTCAGCCTCAATGTCCGTTCCGTATTTTTCTTTGTATTCTTTCCCTGTGATGGTTTCGCCATCTTCGTCTGTGACCATGACACGTTCGTCACCTGTCGCCTTCGCATAGTCTTCAGCATTGTTATAGACATTGGTTAGCTCATAAACTTCTCGGACGGACGCACACGCTACACCACTTTTCGCGCCTGGACACACGCCCTCTTCTTCGCCTACGACAGAACAACCGGCTAAAGTAAGCAGCGCAAATGAGATAAATATGGATTGTTTAATCATAGGTCGATTCCTTCTACGATAATGGACGTGAGTTGAGCCTTACTCGTTGGTAGCCCAATGATGGAAGATGTTTTATTGTTAAAAAATGCAGGAAGTCCAACACGCCCCGGACTCATTATTTGGAGAGACGCGTAAGTTGAATTCACTTTGGTAATGGCTTCTTTACATTGGCTATTCGGTGGGCGGGGGTATTTCGCTTCAGACCAAGTACCTTCATATAAGGCGCGTAGAGCTTTGTCCGGATCATCGGAACATTGTGCTAACAACGTGTTTTCATACTCCTTATCATCAAAGACTGGCACGATGGCTATACGGAACCTTTTATCTGGGTGTTGTTTCTCAAGGATTTCAACGAAGTCACCGCAATGTTTACATCCCGTTGGTGCAATAAAGAGTGTCCCTCCGAATACCTTGGCTAACGGGTTTAAGTTAAACCCCGCAAAATCTTCTTCTGGGTTGATTTTCATTTTCTTCAAGTCGACATGTGACGCCGCGTAAAGTTCTTGAGGGGAGTTAACGAATTTGGTGTGGACAGTTGAGAACAATGAACCGCCCTTAATAAGAAATTTTCCATCACCGGTGGCCAATAACATTTCACCTGTGTCCAGCTCCATCATAATCAGCTTGTCGGTTTCAATTTCATAACTGGAAACCACGTTGATGTCGGCATTGAGGAAATCTTGCGTCGGGGGTTCAGCAGTTGCTTGAGTGCTGGCAAGCAACCCTAAACCCAATATTCTGTGAATTTTGTTTGACCATTTCATAGCAACACTCCTAGTTAGTCCCACGAGTTTGCCAAACTTAGATATGCAGAATTTAAATTAGTGAGCCTTATTTCACGGCTTAATTGACTTTCTGATTGGAGAAAGAGGTGATGTGTTGCAGTTAAGAATGGATTTCAATTTGCAGTAATGAGGAGATGAGGTTCGCTTTCTCAGTATATATCGCACGGTATTGTGTTCATGAACTCCTCCTTTAGAGCTGGGTAATTCATTTTCTTATACTGAAATAAGAGGTCAGTATTCATTTTCATAATGTCATTGAAGCTGTCTGCCATTAATGAAGTCCCACATTTATCCATATACATGCTATCAAGTGTCACTATAAAGTGACTGATTACAGGGGAAACCCCGCTTAGTGCGTTGAGTAATATGTCCTTCTCCGGATCACCCGTATTTGGGTACTGAGCTTCTTTCGCTAAACGTGCAACAGCTAGAGAGGGATCGGTATACGACAGGGTTTCCAAATCTAGCTTTTCCTCGTAACTTAAGTGTGGTGCTAACCTCTCGATGTCATTCCATGAAATTTGAGTTTCCTCTTCGTTTTCCACGGACGGCTTTGACCAGTTTACCGTCCGAGACTTATCAGGAGTGTCACCAATTAAAGGGTGAGTAGGTGTTGTCTCTACGCGTTTATGCTCCAATGTCGATGGTATATCGGTCACATCCAATGCCGTCGTAGTCATGAAGTCTGGGGTTACCGGCACCTCAACGACTGGTCCATTATTCAGGGTATCAACAGAATGTGAAAGTTCGCACTCATCTGACAAATAATGCGTGCATGTTATTGACGCTGCTGACCTTGGAACCTTTACAGATACACGCCAGAGCAATTAAAAAAGCGATCAGTTTAAATCCATAAATAATGTCGTCGTGCATAAGAACTTCCTCTCATCCCTAAGTCATGATTTATACCCAATTGAGATTGCCTATTTGTTTGTCTATACCTGTCATTAGGTAAGACACCTTTCCGCTGTAGTTAGTCTTTCTAAGGTATCGGTTAGAAGACCAAGTGATAATTGCTGGTCGACCAAAATACATTTCGACGTTCCTGATTGATTGTTGCCGTTCTTCAAGTCCCCCATACCACGTAATTGCAAGTCTGCCTCGGCCAAGCTGAATCCATCAGAGTGATTGACCAACAAATCTAGTCGGTCTATGGATGGCGCTTTGAGTTTTGTTGTAGGTAGTAGGTCGCAATGTCCGATACCTCCTTCCCGCGCTACGCGGCCTCGGATTTGGTGAAGAGTCACCACCCCTAAATTTTCTGGGTTAAGCACAACGACATAGTTTAGTTTTGGTATTGTTAACCCGACCTCAATCAATGTGGTCGCAATCAATATTTTTCCCTCACCGGACTTCATCGCATTAATCGCAACTTCGTTGTCTTGTTTGGACAATCCACCATGGGACAATTTTACGATATCGCCATACATCGCTTTCCAGTCATCAAAGAGTTGTTCAGCACTGGCTCTGTGTGAAACAGCTTGAGCTTTGGATTCACCTTTCATGGTGCTAATGATTAACACCTTGTCACCACGATTGATGCGTTCTTCAACTCGACAGATAACCTCATCGATTTGGGTATGCTCGTAACGGGTAGTGATCACTTCTCTAGGTGCGTGGTACTTGGTTAATTTGAAGTACGGCAGCATGCCAAAACTCATCATCGCTTGCGTTCTAGGAATGCACGTAGCACTAGACAACAACAGATGAGTCCGGCCATGGGTTATTAATGTGGATTCTTTTTGTTCAAGCCCCATTTTTTGCTCTTCGTCGATCCAAAGGAGGTCAATAGGTATATTGTTGTGATGATGAAGCAAGGCCGTCGTACCAATCACGACACGGGTGTCTTCTGTCATCTCGTTGATGCATCGATAGCCTTTACCTACGAAGTTGTCATGCTCACTCTCAGACAATAAAAACTCGATGCCAATATCTGGCCAACAGTTGTCGATCTCTTTATAGATTTGGGCTCCTAATATTAGGTTGGGAACCATAATGACGACACAACCACCAGCATCAACAACATGACGTGTCAGTATCGCGCCAATGACGGTTTTCCCCGTACCCACATCCCCGAATAAGACACTCCGTGGGGCTCTGTTGTTAATCGCGGCTTTGATACCGCTCACGGCATCCAATTGTTCATCCGTCAGTTGAAACGGGACGACATCATTGAAATAGGTATCGTCTTTATCGAGCTGAAATGGGTGAGTTAAATTTGGTTCGCCTTCCACTTCTGAGAACAACAAAGTAGCGGCGATTCTTTGTAGGATAGCGTTGCATTGTTCACTTTCTTCCAATGAATTTGGGAAATGCACAAATCTCAAAACGTCTTCTAAACACAGCGAGTGCGCTTCTAACAACCGTCGAATTTTCCCGTTACTCAGATTTAATTTCGCTAGTTCTTCTCGTATCTTTCTTGCCGTCAATGGGATCAGTTCGTCAATATGCTGCTCCAAAAACTCAGCATACTTCAACCCTTTGAGTTGCTTACTTTTGACTTTATAGACCGGAGTGATTTTACCAATGAATTTTTCATTCAATGGCTGCGGGTGGTTGATAAACAGCGCGTTTCCGACTTGTTTCACTTTGCACAAGTAATAACCTCGATCATTAATTCGACTTGCCAATTGTTGTCCGTATTCACTGTCTAATTTGGCAAAATGAGAAAAACGTTGAGCGACGTTTCGGGAGTCAACAATGCTTCCATTAATGACGGTCGTTCGATTGTATGATTCAGAAATAGAAGTCACAGTCCCTTGAATAACCACACAGTCACTGTCCGTAAGATAGGAAAAGTCAGACACCACTTGTCTCGTGTCCAGATACGATTGAGGTAACCGCAACAACACTTGCCAAACAGGAACTTTAAATGTGTCTTTGATGTACTTTAGATCCAGCATTCTCGCGTTTCATTCTGATTCAATAATGCAGTAGTTATACACGTCTGAGCACTATCATTTAGTTTTGATGGCTCTGAGTAATATGAAGTCGATTTAAAACATCTTTACGAGCGCTTACTGCTTTAGAGTCAGCTCATAAATCTTCTCGACCGGTTCTTCGATGTACCTACGTGTAACAGTTAACTCAACACCGCTGGTGGTTTTGGTGATTCTAAAGTTTTGGTTTGGAGACTGAGCCAACACGGAGCCGTCATCATTAACAATCACGTCAACGGGTAATCGCTTCCCAAACGCCTCAATGTAGTCAGATCCGACGTTGAATTCTGCAGCGCCGTCTGACGATACAGAGCTCCACTGGCCAACATAGGCATGAGAATCATCGAAAGAAACAGAAGAGAACTTTAGAACCAGAACACCAGACAGTACGAGTACGCCACATAGGGTCAGTGTCTTTCGATTTATACGTATCGACATAGTGAATTCCTATAAACATGAGAACCCCATCTTACTTGTGGTAGGAGTCGATTTTGCTAAATAGCGGAGGGAATTTGAGCTACTATTTGAAATTTGGGGGAGACGAAGTTAGCTCTAATCCTGATACCAATACTCCGAGCAGTTCAAGGATGGTCGTTTCAGAATGTAATCCCAAGTTTTCATCGTTCTGATTAGATAATTGGTCTTAATGTTGACGGTCTTTGAGTTATAGCAACCGACTGCTTCCCAAACATGACCCTTAGCGTATGTAAGGCATCCTTTGAATATATCGGCACTGATGCTGATATTGAGAACAGGGTCAGTGGCAACATCTACCCAAGACTTATTAGGGTAGTTTCGTAAGATGTATTTGGAATGGATTGTATTCACCTGAGCGGGACCCAAGTCATAGGAATCGTTAGTATTTTTGACTTTACTGCCGATTTTACCCCCCTCGCCAACCACAAGTAAGTTAAGGAAGTCTCTCGGGACATACTTCTCTCCTGCGACTTCAGCGACAATGCTGCATCTACTCGCGTTTGACAGAGCAACAGTATCTAATTTGGTGTCATGGATATCTGGCAAGAAAAACACGGTGATTCTCCTTTTCGTGGCCAATGATTGAAAGTCAGTGCAAACACGCTTTTCATAAGTGCTGACTAAGTATGTTCCTGTGGTGATACACCTTTTCTCTTCATCTTTATTCTTCATTCGTTGAGCGGAAATTGTTGATGAGGAAATTACCCGAGAAAGTGCAATCCTACCTTGCTGTTTCGACTAGCGAAGGCGCATTTCTTAGCTTTAAGCATTGAGACTCGACACAAAGCTTTGCCTCTTAAGTGGCTTACATATCTACGGTATCGGTATTTGTGAATTGGCTATGATTATAATCTTCTAAATAGTAACGCTTATTAGCACAGATACTGTTCCATTCAAGGCTTACCGCATCAAGCTTCTCAGCAAGAATTTGGTATTGTTCAATTAGGACGTTGTAAGCTTGAACATCTGAGTTTGTAGGGTGATCTATGCTTTGGATGTAGAGCTTCCTTTCTTCTAACTGAGCGCGTAAATCGAATGCTTGCGACTGATTTTGGTCTTGATAGTGCCTTATAGCCAAGCACTTTTCTATTTGCTCGACAGTTAATGTGTTTTGGTCATAATGCTTAACAATGTCGCGGTGCAAAACACCTGTACCGATATCAGGCTTGGCATTGATACTATCACTCTTCATTATTTTGACACCTACACCTCCTACTATCCCAATAAATAAGAGCGTCACTAATAGCCCACGAAAGCCGCCCAATAAAAGCTTATCCGTCTCTATGTGCTGATCTTGCTCCCTATCTAGATGAAGGTTGATTTTTTTGGGGATACACCTTCTACGCAGCCATCGCCTAACGGTTACAAAAATACGAAATATCATTTTAAACAGCCAATTAACGACAAAGGGAGCCACTATAGTTGACATAGCAAAAGCCAAACGCTGATTCAGACTAAGGCCATGCACCCAAGTAACCCATCCATTAAAAAAGCTGACCACAAGATCATCAACCTGTGGCCCGTAGCTTAATCGTTCAAACCAATCCATTTAGCTTCTCCGTTCAATTCTATTACGCTGATTTGGTCACTACTTTTTTTGCTCCAACTTTCTGAATTACTACAGTCTTACGTTTCACAAGTAGTGCGTATGCATCGTTGAGAGACATGCCTTTCTTCGTGTAGTGATGTTCTGGTATGTTGGATAAGTGGATTTCGTTTCTATCCCCTCGATCCCATACGTTTATCTTGCGTATTGTTCGGTACTGGATTCCTTTTGCGTTAAAAGGTGGGTTTGCCAGTAAGTAGTCGGTAACATCACTTTTGTCAGGGTACACATGAACAGCCTGTACCGATGGCCCATTTTTAGCGCCTAGCCAGATATAATTACCACAATCTTCCACTGCTAATTCTCGAAAATAAAAATCAAAGCGAACCAAGCTCTTTCTTGGATCTACAATTTTGACATTTTTTCGAGTTTTTCCATCTCGCTTGAATTTAGATTGCTGTATTACTTGTATAACTCTCACGTACTCAATTTGTGAGTGGTGCTTCTCACATAAAGAGTATCGTTTTGCCTGGTGTCCATTTTCTACCATTGTTAGTGTGGGTTGTTTACAGACTACACACTCGCGCAGGGTGTTATTCTCGATGACTTTCATTAAAAAATCCCCAAGTCAAAAAAGATTTAGACTCTGACGGTCAGTTATACACGTCTAATCACTTGGGTTTACGAATTAGCGAGTCCATTTAAGCCCCTTATTTGACAAAGGAACTCGATTCCATCACATCATGAGGCATCGTCTTAAACGAGAGGAGGTCACTGTTTTCTATTCAAAACGGGGGAAACACTAAAAATCGTTCCACTAATTTCATTTCGGCATGACTGTCTATGCCATATTTCTGATATTGGGTTGTCTAGATGAATGGAACTGGAAAACGTTATGGAAATGAATACTAAGTGTGTCCCTGTCAGAACCGCTGCGTGCTTAATTGTCGCCTTCGCGTGTTTGGCCGTGTATATGCTCACACCCAGCCGCACCGATTACTTAGATGCACGAGTAAACTTGTTATTTTCTCAATGCAGCTCAAGTCTTTTGGAAGATGAGTTCAAAATGGAACCATGTGAAGAGCTCTATCGAACCTACGCCAATATCTCGCGCAGTACCGCTTATCACTACATATCGGATAACGTGATGTTTAAACTTCATGGCGAGATTTCGAAACTGGGCTACTCGTTGGACATCAACCAAGTCACCGATGGATTTATGCAAAAACTTCCGTCAGGCAAATACCACACGACACGACGTAATAACATCATCGATGCATGGATTAGCTCTCCCACAGAGTCCGTCGAATTTGATTATGAGGGAGGCATCGACGCCTCGCTTTAGTAATTTGGGAAACCCAAAAATTCAATCGTTTGATTGTTGCGATTGAACCCACTCCGTTGTTAACTTTTTGGGTTTCCCTACCACCTCCCCCACTCAATTCTCTAAATTCACTCTCAAAAGTTGTATCAACTATGTCCTAGTATCCGATGGGCATTACCATGTTAAAGTTTAATTTATACCACCCTGTGATTAACCTTATCCTCTCCCATGATGGCGTTATTGACGAACTCGACCTAGAAACTAACGTTGTCAGTGATACAGCGACACGGGTTCTCATCGATACCTGCTTCAAATTGCATGAAGATAAACAATCAATCGATTTAAACACGATTAAAGCGCGTGTATACGCTGAGTATGGGCAAGAGGGAGTCGACGCGATTACTACAGTTGCCATGGAGTCACTAGCGCAACCAGCAAACATAAATGCTCTTTCTGACTATGTTTCGCAAATCAACGACACTAACAACAAACGAACACTTCAGGTGGAGCTTCAAAAGCTATTAACACAATGTTCGTCAAACAAGACGACCGATGAAATCATAGGTTCGATGCATTCTGTTGTTGAGTCTTATGACGAAGTGGAAAAGGACAATGAGCAAGGCCCAATTTCATTGAAAGATACCTTTGCTGCAACGCTGGACAACATGGAGCGCAGAAGCAAAGGGGAATTTAATGCATTTAAGTCGGGCTTTGCATGCTTTGAAGCACTTGGTGGATTCCGACCTGCAGATTTCATCATCCTTGCAGGCCGTCCATCTCATGGCAAAACCACCTTACTCCTGAACGTTATCAAAAACTCAAGTTATCAAAACGATGCACCATTCTTATTTTTCTCCCTTGAAATGAGCTCAGAATCGATTGGAGAGAATTTGCTATCTAACTTGGCAAGCGTACCACTGAGTAATATTCGAAACGCCAGCATGAGTGATACTCAATGGGCTGATTGTTCATCTGCGCTAGGTAGATCCGGTGATTACAATATTGAGATGGATGACGGTTCAATGACCGTCGAGGAGTTGTGTCGTCGCGCACGTCGCTTTTATCGGCAGCATAATGGAAAGATTTCTGGTATTGGTGTGGACTACATTCAGTTGCTAACCAGTGAAAAATACAAAACTGATAATAGAAACTTAGAAGTCTCAGAAATATCACGACAGCTCAAAGCGTTGGGGAAAGAGTTACAAGTACCTGTTGTAGCACTATCCCAATTGTCTCGCGATATCGAGAAGCGTGCTGATAAACGCCCAGTGAATTCCGACTTACGAGAGTCAGGTTCGCTAGAGCAAGATGCGGATATCATCTGCTTTATTTATCGACCGGAAATGTATGATCCTCAAAATGAACCTGGTGTCGCTCATTTGATTATTAGCAAAGCTCGTAAATCAGCTATAGGTTCTGCAAAAACGACCTTCATTGGTAAATACGCGCAGATTAAAGATTCTTTCAATTACACGCAAAGCGCACCACCAGCTGCGACTCCGATTGCTGATCAATACCAAGGTACAGACAACAAAAAGCAGAATACCGAAACTAACGATACTCTGCCAAACAATAGTCCCAATGGGAGTGGGATTGAGTTCATCAACTAAGCAAGCGCACGTTCCCATGACTTAGAAAGTGACTTATGTGCGCCTAGCTTTTGTAAGGCGCTTGTCTTAACTTGGGTATATCGAGACGAGGAAAAACCGAGAGATTCAACCAAGTCGTTTCGATTCAATGTACCGGCTACCAATCCCATCTCATTCATTATCACAATTTTCTCATTCGAATTGAGTGTCTTCAATTGAGCGATTAAGTGTTGTCTCAATTTATGATGAGTCATGTCCGACACCACGTTGTCACTAAAAGCACTTGTAACACCGTATCGATTATCATTAGAACCTTGTTCAAAGTCATAAACTGGTTTTGGGAGGTACGATGAAGCACTAGAATCCGGAGTGAGCTTGTTATTGGTTTTCTCAGAATTAATTTCAATCGCTTTTGAATAAGCTCCCGCGATATCTCTATCGGACACTTTCACCATCAGTGTATGGTGGAGCTCTTTTCTTGATACAACGGTCTTAACGCGAGCGCTCGCGTAAGTATCAAAGCTCGCTATACCCGTATGCTTATAGCAGCGTGCAGCACGAATCGTTTCCAAGGCAGCCTCTTGTACACGATCTGAAAGATAGTCGATATCATAGTTATGGCGGCGTAGTAACTTGCGGAAACTGTTTAATGACTTCAGCGTTACGTTCTGGATAGCAGTATTCAAATCTTTGAGCTGAGTCGGCTCAGGGCAACCTCGTTCCACCATTTCGTAAACCACGAACGCTGTCACTTGTAATTCGTTAAGAACAAAGTCGTCAGTTGCCTGTGACTGAAGTAGCTCTGCTGGAGTGTGTCTGTTAGAGACAACGTGGCCAACATAATTGGCGCAAGTTGCATCATTGGCAATTTCTGAAAGCTTCTGCCTCCAATTCGGTGTTGTTTGAGTAATTTCTTTGAACACCTTCCTTGTTGTAGTGGCCAATGTTTCAAGCACTTCTGATTGCGATTCTTTTACAGAATTAAAGCTTTCTGTAATGAGGGAATTCATTCTACTGATCGGGTCCATAGTTACGCTCCATACATTTTTTCATAACTGGGGTGGGTAAACTCATTATGGTTTTCCCCGATCATCGCGTCAATTTTCTCCCCCCGTTTCAATCTATCTCGAAAAAAAGTTCTCTTAATTGAAAACATAACGTTGTTCATCGAGCACTATGTTACGACCACTCAAATCGAGGAATCTAATGATGGCACCTTTGTTCAAGAAGACAGCGACGACTTTATTTACAATTTTGGCAATTGGTTCTGCAGCTACCGCATCAGCTTCTGAAGTTGAAATGTCACAACAACAATTCAACTCGATGCTTATGAAAGCGTTCCAATCAAACCCTGAACTCTTAATCGCAGGAGTGGAATCCGTGAGGACATACCAAACAATGAAGCATAAACAAATGTTTTCAAAATCTTTGTATTATGATGAAGATACGCCAGTTCTTAATGAAGCTGGAGAGATCACTATCGTAGAGTTTTTTGACTACGCATGTGGGGTATGTAAGAGAGGTGCAACAGAGTTGGCTCCCCTAATAGGTAAAGACAAACGCATTCGATTCGTGTATAAAGATGTGTCGATTTTAGGCCCTAATTCGGCTGAATTAGCGAAGATAGCCATTGCTGTAAATCAGATCTCTCCCAATGCGTATCCAGCATTCCACAAAGAGCTTCTTTCAATGCAGCAGTCCGTCCCACAAAAAGCATATGAACTTGCCGAACTGATGGGATTGGACAGTACGCTTATCAAAAAGACTGCGAATTCGTCACAAGTAAGTGCTATTTTAAATAAAAATAATAAACTTTTTAGAGATCTGAAACTTACTGGAACTCCAACTTTTTATATTGGTGAAAAAAAGTTTGGGGGCCTAATCAGTCGTCAACAGATGATCGAAGAAGTGAACCTTCAGTATAGCCAACTGGTAAACCAAACTAATAGGCAGGCAGTTAGTAAATAGGAAGCATCGTATATTGGTGTGGAGGTATTTACTCGTATGGCCCTGCAAAGTCACTCCAAGGAGGGAGTGGAGCAGACTAACTACAAGTAGTAAGGCATAACTACGAAATCACCACACATACTCCCCCCGTTCTACGGGGTTTTTTTTTAGCTGTAGTACCACAACGTAATCACTATATTGCTACAAGCGTGTCATCATTGTGCCACAACCTTTCCTGCGGCTGCTTCACCAAGTTCAAAGTTACGCCAACCACTTTGGATATAAACTATACAAAACCGCCTAGCATAATTATAATTAATTCAGTTCTCAAAACCTTCTAAGTTCTCTACCACTATCCGGTAGTTCCCTTATTAGTCGGGTGATATGTCCCGTTGATCATACCAGTCCTCGACTGAATTTATTGAAAATGTATTTTTCACTGATCCCTCACCGCGTGTAGCAAACGTCACACAGCACACCTAAGCAGATTGTCACAGTCTTCTTTGGCGTGCTGTGTGGTGACAGTTACGTGTGGTGAAAAGTCGGATAACCTGGGGATAGGCTTCGACTTAACAATAATAAAAGTTGCCCTGCATTGGAGCAGGGCCTTTTTTTACCCACAAAAGACTCTTTACCCTTGGCATTTTTGCTTTCTTTACTTGAACAACTCTCTTGTTTTCATTTTCCTTCATAGAATTGGTCATTGATGTATACAAAAGAAATCGACATGAGATAAGAAAAAGGTTTTCTACCATGACAAAAGTAACTTTGTACTTACTTCCGCGAGGGAACACTCATCACACTGGCCCCGACTTCTATAAATTCATCGATTCAACTTACAAAAAGGAATTGGAACTGCCTTCTGAGCTGATCCAAAAAGGGGTAATTCTATCGTTCGGTGATGGCGAAGATTCGTATCATGTGTGTATCCAAGGGAAGCCCTACTGGTTAGAGGCGCATGCGAATGCGTTCGAACACTTCGGTGGCGTACCACAACTCTTAGTTCCCGATAACCTACGCAGCGCAGTCACCAAAGCCAATCGTTATGAGCCGAGACTGAACGACAGCTATCAAAAGCTGGCTAATCACTATCAAACAGCCGTGATGCCTGCTCGCCCCTACAAACCGAAAGACAAAGCCAAGGCAGAGAATGCCGTGCTCCTAGTAGAACGCTGGATCATGATGCGGTTGCGACACCAAGCCTTCCACACTTTTAAAGAGTTGAATCTCGCCATCCGTGAACTCATGAATGAGTTAAATCAGCGTGAGATGAAACAGTATGGCGCCAGCCGCCAAGCGCTGTTCGATAAACTCGACAAACCTGCATTAAAGCCACTGCCTAGGCAGCGTTACCTGTATACCGAAACTAAACGAGCCAAAGTTGGCCCTGACTATCACATCGAATATCGCCGTCATTACTACTCGGTTCCCCATCAACTTGTTGGTCACCATGTCGAGTTGGAAGCCTCTAATCGCCTGGTGCAGATCTACCATCAAGGTAACTTGGTGGCCCAGCATCCACGTAGCCAAAGAGAGCGAGGAAACAGCACCCAACCAGAGCACATGCCAAGCAACCATCAACATCAGAAGTGGTCGCCAGGGCGCTTGCTTAGCTGGGGAGCCAATATCGGCCCAGCCACACGAGAAGTCGTCAATAAGATGATGAACTCCAAGCCTCATCCAGAGCAGTCTTATCGTTCCTGCCTTGGCTTGCTCAGCCTCAGTAAAACCTATGGCGAATCGCGCCTAGAGCAAGCCTGTAAAGATGCACTGATGCTAACAAAACCCAATTACACCTTCGTCAACAATCTACTCAAGAACAATCGTGAAGGGCAACTGAGTAAAGATAAAGCGAATACGCCGAACCTTGTTCACAGCAATGTTCGTGGCCCGAACTGTTATCACTAGGAGAAAGGAGATGAACGTACTCAATGACCAACTTAAAACCCTGCGCTTGAGCCATGCGGCGAAAGCGTTAGAGCATCAACAAGAGCAACTGACCACCTACGCAGAGCTGGACTTCGAGGAGCGGTTAAGCTTGCTCCTGGAGAGTGAAATCTTGAACCGTAATCAGAGCAAAATCCAACGCTTGAAGAGACAAGCAAAGCTGAGAGTGGATGCCCAGCCGAGCCAACTCATCTACAAAGAGGGACGAAACCTCAATCGTAAAACAGATGAGCGAACTTCTGACGGGCAGTTATCTGCATAAGCATCAGAATATCTTGATCACAGGCCCAACAGGTGCTGGCAAAACCTATCTTGGTTGCGCTCTGGCAACCAGTGCCTGCGACCAACAGCAAACCGTCAGGTACTACCGATTAACTCGCTTGCTTGATGATCTGACCGCAGGTCGTCTGGATGGTAGCTATCAAAAACAACTTCAGTCGCTGGCTAAGAAAGGCTTACTACTCCTCGACGACTGGGGGATGGAAAAACTGACTCATGAGCATGCTGGACACTTGTTAGAAGTGCTTGAAGACCGTTACCAAAACAGCAGCACAATCGTCATCAGCCAGTTACCAGTAAAAGAGTGGTACAACATGATAGGCAACGCCACTGTCGCTGACGCTCTAATGGATCGTCTAGTTCACAATAGTCATCGAATAGAACTGGGAGGAGAATCAATGAGAAAACTGGCGCAATCCGAACACTTAGAGTAAAAATAGGGAAAGAGAAAAAGTGCTGGTTCAGGTGTTCGGAATAAACCGAAACAAGCGTTCGCAATCACCGAAATACGCAGGGGAGCAGACGCATTCGAAATGAGTTGGCTAAAAAAGGCCACAACGTTAATCGTAAACGTGTCGTTCGGCTAATGCGAGACATGGGCATTGGGGCTATTTACCCCAAGCCTCGAACGACCCTAGCGAACAAAGCACACAAGGTTTATCCCTACCTTTTGCGTGATATCGAAGTCACTTACCCAAACCAAGCTTGGGCGATTGACATCACGTATATCCCGATGGCTAAGGGATTCCTGTATTTAGTCGCCATTATCGACTGGTATAGCCGAAAGGTGCTGTCATGGCGGCTATCCAACACGATGGACACGAGCTTTTGTATCGAAGCCCTTGAAGACGCGCTTAAACATTATGGACCGCCAGATATCTTCAACTCAGATCAAGGCAGTCAGTTTACCAGCACCGAATTCACACAGAAGCTAATCGACCATGGAGTCAGGATAAGTATGGATGGGAAAGGACGCTGGGTCGACAATGTTTTCATCGAGCGATTATGGAGAAGCCTGAAATATGAGGAGGTTTACTTAAAAGCTTACACCACGCCCCGAGAAGCAGAGCTTGAAATCGGCCACTACATGGTGTTTTATAATGAGGAGCGTAACCATCAGGGACTCAATGACCTCACCCCTGATGAAGCCTACTTTGGTAGGCAGAGATACGCTGCATGAGTTGGATCAACCACTTAAGATATTAGCTTATGTGTCCAACCATTGGGGTCCACTTCTAGGCTCCCCCCACTTCTACTAGGGTGTATTTTCTAAGTTATACCAAAAACGGCGACAACAGCTTGTCAGTTAGTTTCATTGTTAACCTATAGTAACTGCCCATCTAAGGTAAGCGTCTTTAAATCGACTCATTCAATCCTTTCAATAAACGTCGTAACCTTTAACTTTGATTGTTAAAGGTACTCGAAAATGTCTCAGCATAGATCTCAACAAGAATGGCTACGTCTTGTGCAGAAGTATTACAATAGTGAGCAGTCTGCCGCTCAGTTTTGTTTAGAGCACAATCTTCATCCAAAAACGTTTGACAACAACCGTCGCAAACTACACCACTTAGTCAACCTGCCTAAAAAACGAGAAGATTCACTTTCTGAATTCGTTGTTGTTGAAAAAACACCCATGATAAACACCAAAACCGAGCAACTGCCGCCCTCTACGTTACCTACGGAATTACGCCTTGAAGCAGGCGCGTGCTCTCTTCATGTGCCTCGTGATGTAGCACCTCAGTGGCTCGGCCTTCTATTGAAGGAGCTTGCTGTTGTATGAAAATGTTCCCTGATATCTCTGTTGTCTATCTCCACAAGGCGCCCGTCGATTTTAGAAAGGGCATTAACGGCTTGAGCTTTATTGTTGAACAGAATATGAACCTTAATCCCTTCTCCGAAGCGCTATTTGTCTTCTGTAATCGCACGCGGGATAAGCTCAAAGTTCTCTACTGGCAGCGTAATGGCTTTTGCCTCTGGCAAAAGCGACTCGAAAAAGACAAGTTCGCTTGGCCAAGAAAAATGCCAGGGAAAACCCTCTCATTAACGGAAGAGCAGTGGCATTGGTTGCTTGATGGGCTCGACATTGAAAAAATGAAACCCCATCAAACATTGAATTACCAAAGTCTTAATTAAATTAAAAAATATTAGCGGATAAGGAACTTTCGCGGATCTCTGCGATCTTCCTTATATGCCAAATAAAAATAAAGAAGATGAGCTAGCGCTCTTACGTTCAAAAGTGACTGAGCTTGAATCTACGGTACTCACTCTTCACCAATCTCTAGGCGAAAGTGAATCGAACATACTCACACTGAGACAATCTCTAGACGAGAGTAAATCGAACGTACTCACACTTCGCCAGTCTCTAAACGAGAGCGAAATAACTATCCAATCGCTGGTTGAAAAACTCAACCTAGCGCGGCGTAAACGCTTTGGTAGCAGTAGCGAAACCATGCCCCCTCAGGACTTAGAGTTCAATGAGGCGGAGACTCATGCCGATACGACAGGTGAAGAGGAAGCGGCCGATACTCAGAATGATAAAACATCGGAAGCAAAAAACACTTCATCCGAGACAAAACGACGTGGTCGCCCAAAGCTTCCCGAAGACCTACCACGAGAGCGTGTTGTGGTGGACATTCCAGAATCAGAAAAAACCTGCTCGTGTTGCCAGTCGTTACTCTGCAAGATGGGACAGAGCACCAGTGAAAAACTGGTGTATATCCCAGCCAAGTTATACGTTGAAGTCACTGAAAGACCCAAATACGTCTGTCGTCAATGTGACGTGCTAGGAGAAAAGAGCCTCATGTTGATGGCTCCACCGCCAGCATCGATTATCCCGAAAAGCATCGCGACGCCCTCTTTGCTTGCGCAAATCATCACGAACAAATACCACTATGCCTTGCCTCTCTATCGTCAAGAATCGTTGTTCAGACAATATGGGTTAGCGCTCAGCCGAAAAACGATGAGTCAGTGGATACTGCGTTGCGCTGATAAGGTAGAGCCGTTAATCGCCTTACTGAAAGAAAGCCTCCTTGCTCAAGATGTTCTGTTCGCGGACGAGACCACGTTGACCGTGCTCGATGACGAAAGAAAGAAAAGTTACATCTGGTTGTATGGGTGTGGTCCGGACCGAGGAGGGAATGCGAAATCCCCCGGTATCGTCTTGTTCGACTACCAGGAAGGGAGTCGCGGTCACCACTGCCCTGAATGGTACCTGTCAAACTACACTGGATACCTTCATGTGGATGGGTATAAAGCGTATGAAAAGACAGAGGCGAAGTTGGTGGGTTGCTGGGCGCATGCAAGACGCAAGTTCATAGAGGCCGAGCAGAGCCAACCAAAAGGCAAGCAAGGTAAAGGGGGTAAAATCCAGTGGGCAGTCAATTGGTTCCAAAAGCTCTATCGTGTTGAACAAGCACTCAAAGATAAGACGAGGGAAGAGCGATATCTTACCCGCCAATCAAAGACTCAGTCTCAGCTCAATGAGTTCAAGGCGTGGTTAGATAAATCGGTCACTCAGGTGCCCCCTAAAAGTAAATTGGGTGAGGCGATTAGCTACAGTCTCAATCAATGGTCGAAGCTAGTAAGAGTTATCGATGATGGCCGGTTAAGCATGGATAATAACCGAGCGGAACGTTCAGTACGTCCGTTCACGGTAGGACGGAACAAGTGGTTGTTCTCAAAGACTCATAATGGAGCCCGCGCCAGTGCAGTGTTGTACAGTCTTATCGAAACCGCGAAGGCTAACGACTGTGAGCCGTATGAGTACCTCGAATACGTGTTACGAGAAATCCCGAAACTGAAGAGTGAGGATGACCATGGTCATCTTCTACCTTGGAACATGCCAAAGACGGAATAGTCCGCCCCTACAGAATACCGCTCAGAATGACAGATACCGCCTTAGTTGGCGGTATCTGCGTAGATATTAGAAAGTCAATGAGTCGGTTCGTAGACGCTTACCATCTAAGTAGATTTTCAGCTCTTGTTTGACACTATACGTCGCTCCTGATTTCAAACCATCTGAGTGCACTTTTATTTGTTCCACTAGATGGGGGGCCAGCGACTTTTCAAATAATTTATGGAGGCCATTCAAAGATTGGCGCACAAAGTCTTTTGTCATTTTCGGAGTAACCTGAGTTGGTGATTGCCTCCATTCCCCTTCATCCTCTAACCCCATACTTTTATAAAGTCTAACATCCGCTTTGATAGTGTTGAGTATTTCTAAATAGCGTTGCGTATGGGTCACATCATCTTCAAAAAAGCGATCTAGCGTCTCTTTTCGATCTGAGTGAGTTAAGAAGAACAAGTAAATCGCCAAGGCTTTGCCTGTCAATTTTATGGAGATACCAGCAACCTCAAGCTCTTTACTCAAGGTGTTAATATTGACAATGACGTCTTTACCAGCCGCACTGTTCATTGCAGAGACTGTTTTGGAGAATGAATGTTCGTTCATTTGAGTAAACATTGCTTCATCAACCTGACGACGCATACGTACAAAAGGAATCTCAGCGAGGGTTACGTTTGCATTTTTGGTATTGACCACTTTTTTCTTATCTCGGCCAACGATATGCTTATCATATGGCGTTGGATAATAAAACTCACTCGTAAATTCATAATCATCATCTACAAATACATGACTCAAAACATCTTGTTCTCGACCATAGAGTGACATTGCATATCCCATATAAAACGCCATCGTTTTTCGGCCACCCGCTATAGATGCATGAATCATCAGATCATCATTTTGAGTTAGTTGTGCAATTTTACTAGTGATAAAGTCTGCCATGATTGTTTGATCTGCTTCACCTTTTGCATCACTTAATACATTGCCTTGCTCATCTTCAATCAGCCAAATATTGTTCTCGTCAAATTTAATCTCTGGTAGGTGGTAATCTTCTATCAATTTTTGCCAGTGGCCTTTAACAAAAAAACCATCAATTAGAGTTTGTTTCGAGTTTTCTGTTGTGATAACAAAGATCTCTTCTGGCATCGGGTTTCCCTGCTTATACAGTGCATAAACAGTCTCTGTTAGAACTTGTGGGCTTGCGCCGGTTACAGCTACCAATACATTTTTCATTACGATTACCAAATAACAGGTGCCACCATGGCACAATTTATAATATTACAGTCATGTAGGACATTAGGTTAACTATCCCGTGTTTTCCACCTCACGCAGACTTTCAACCGACAATATTTAAAACAGATAAGCTTACAAAGTCCGACTGGCTTTGTTTCCTAAATCAGGGAACTAATGCTTAAAGCTACGATCAGATCATCTAAGTTCACTCACATACTTAGAGCAATGCCAAAGCCTCGCTACAGAACAACTAACTGGAAACAATATAACCAAGCCCTAATCAATCGTGGTTCACTGACATTCTGGATTGATGAGGAAACGATTCAACAGTGGAAGCAACTCAAGCAAGGTAAACGAGGTCGACCTCGATTGTTTAGTGACTTAGCCATTACGACCGCCCTCATGGTTAAACGAGTATTCGCGATGCCGTTGAGAGCGTTACAAGGATTCATCGATTCTGTTTTCAAACTCGCTCAACTCCCGTTGTCATGTCCTCATTATTCATGCATCAGTAAACGAGCCAAAACGGTTAATGTGTCATTCAAGACAAAGACCCGAGGCGCAATACAGCATTTAGCCATTGATGCAACAGGGCTAAAGGTCTACGGTGAAGGTGAATGGAAAGTAAAAAAACATGGTACTGACGGGAAGCGTCGAGTTTGGCGTAAGCTCCATTTAGCCGTAGACACTGGCACTCATGAAATCATTGCGGCTGAGTTAAGTTTATCGAATGTCACTGACGGTGAAGCTCTTCCTAATTTACTGAATCAAACTCGTCGTAGAATCAATGAGATATCTGGTGATGGAGCTTACGATACAAGACAATGCTACGAAGCAATACGTATTAAACAAGCTGTTCCACTTATTCCACCGAGAGAAGGTGCTGCTTTTTGGTTACGAGGTCACCCCCGTAATCTGGCGGTAGCTTGCCAGAAATTATACGGCTCAAATAAACATTGGAAAAAGAAGTACGGTTACCATAAACGGTCACTTTCAGAGACGGCTATGTTCCGTGTAAAGACACTGTTTGGTGGGCGATTAAGTTTAAGAAACTATAATGCTCAGGTTGGTGAAACCTACGCCATGATTAAAGCGTTGAATAAGCTCACAGGGTTAGGTATGCCTAAAACGATAGAAATAGCCTAATAATCACCCATACTGGCCGTTTCTATCTGAGATCCAATTAGGAAACAAAGCCTTCCTGAGTGTGAGTATCAACACGTTACGTTGACTCTTCCTCACACGCTGTGGCCAATCTTTCGGGATAATCGCTTTCTTCTCAATCATCTCTTTAGCTGTGCAGCCAAAATCTTCTTGGATGGGCAAGGCAACTCGATATCGATATTGGCGTGTTCTGTGCACTTCATACCTACGGGAGAAAGCTGAATTGGAATGTGCACATACATTTGTCTGTCACCCGCGGGGGCTTATGTAAGAGGACAGGTCTATGGAAGCCCATTTTCTTTAAAGCTAAGACCACTGAGAAGTGTTGGCGCGGTGCCATCACTCAACTTCTCAGCACCCATTACGCACAGTTAGATTTGAGTGGAGAGGACTGCCCTTTCATTCGCAATGAGCAAGAAATCCACTATCTAGTGAATGAAGAAATAACTGAGGTGCTGTGTAGCTACTGCAACAATGATTTTAATGAAATGGGTATATTCGGTAAAAAAGAATTCTTCGATGCCTTTATAACGCGGCTGGTGGCTGACCATTGGGTGGTTTCAGACGACAGTTAATCGAAATAAAGAACCCACGTTGGGTTCTTTATTTTTTCAACCGATGCGAATTTGAAATGTAGTTGGAGTTGTCCTGATGATGGTTAACTGTCTTAAGCAATCATGGCCTTGAACTACTGTTATTATCTACACTCTATATTAATTACTATTTATTTCTATTATTAAGTATTGAAAGTATGGGATCTATAATAACTATGAAGCATCGTAAGTAACTGTTTAGAAAGAGCTTTTGGCGTTTTCAATTACACATTACCCGTATATTTGATCTCATTTTCCGAATGTATGATCATCCTACCCGAACTTATGATCTTTCTATCCGATTCTTTGATCTGTATATCCTTGTTTATTGATCTTTTAGCTCTCTTTAAAAGCACACTTTATCCGTGTAATCACCATCTTGTCACTGAATAGTTTTAAAGCATTATTTCTAGCTGTGTGTAAGTGACTTAAATTATTGTATTTATTAGTAATTATCATCAACAGATAGGTTGTTAATTTCGTTTAGGAAACTCTCAATAGATTGTGCCATTTCCACACGTTGTTCTTCTTCTTTTTCGCGACGCTTGATGGCTATATTGATCTTGCTTGCTCTGTCCTGCTCCCCAATAGACGTATAGCAATGTGCAAGGTTCTTAAGTTCGTCAGTCGTGAGGTCACTTCCACCGACACGCTTCATTTCTAATGAAGAGATTATACGTTTGATGTCATCAAGGTTGAGTTTTTGAACTGGGCCTTTCTTCTCTACCCAACGGTATAAAAATTTGATCTTAGATATCTTACGACCTTCACGGTAAACCTCATAACCATGGGTTCTGCCATCTTCAGAGTCAAAGAACATGATCTCCTGATTTGTCTCTGAGTCATCCTCTATACCTTTAATGCTGGCTTTAATGCAACGATCAATAAAGACACTGTTATTGGAAAAGGATCGCTTACCTGACTTTATCTTTCCTGCTGGGTCATGGAGCCCAAATAAGCCTTTTAAGTCTTCAATATCAAAGGTTTGCAGATAGGTACCGCCACTTTTAAAACGACTAAGGATTTCGTAAAGACGTTTAGCATACTCTTTTTTCAGGCTAAGAAAACTCTGTGTGGTAATAAGCGCATAGCTATTGTTATACTCAATGTAGGCGTCTTTCAGCTCTTCATTGGGCTTCATTGTCAGGCGTCTATCTTTGTATGTCACACGTTTGAATATCGAGATGAAGTCGAACTCCTGGATCTCTTTGGTATCATCTTCAACCAACACGCCAATGTTTTTCTTAGTCAGTCTATCGGCAACAGGTCGTAGTGTCTTTGCGAGTTCTTTGGGATCAATGTTCAACCATCTCGAAAGCTGAGTTGAGGTGAATTGATAGGTTGGAGTATTATTGTTTTCCCAGTCTTCAGGCTTCATGTGGGCTATCATCAAGGCAAACAGGTCTGCCTCACGTTGTGTAAGGTCCTGCTGCGAGAATACAAGCTTGTGCGCCTTTTTAAACTGTTTTGGAAGTGTGTGTTTCTTCGAGGTAGTGACCTTACTATCCATGCCTAATCTCAACTGTATTTTCTACTGTGTGAAAGTATAACACTTTATCCGTGTTAGTATCACAGCTTTTCCGTTATTAACTCTAGAAATCCGTGTATCCCAACAAGAAATCCGCGTTTCTTCATTTGAGAGTCCCGGCCATCTGCCATAAAGCTTTCAATTTCCTGAATACAAATTGAACACCCATTCCTTTAACCATGCTGATGTACGCAGTAGTGAGCGTTTATAGTGTACTATTTCTGTAGTTATTGATCTGTTTATCCGTGCAATAACACATATAATCCGCGTACTTATTTCATGGCAGATATCACTTCAAATTAATTGGTATGATGTTGTTTTATATCGTTTTGTCTGTGGTTGGGTACTAAGTTATAAAGGTTTTATACTTATGGTTATGCATTTTATTTGTTTGAAATTTATCCAAACCAATACCTGTATTGATCTATTTATCCGTGTTTGATTCCAAGATACACCAAAGCCCCCGTCTATTTAGAACAGTTTTCCCGTCCTATTTAACAGAGGCATTCAAATTTCGGCATTAAATGATCAATTTATCCGTGTATCATCACTCTTTATCCGTGTTTTGAAGCTGAATCGACAAATTAACTGCTTCAATGATCAGTTTACCCGTGTAGCATTACAAATAATCCGTGTTTTTCCATCGTAAACCTACTACAGAGGTTTTTTGATCAGTTTATCCGTGTTTCAACACAGATTATCCGTGTAAAAACATGACATAACATTTATCGTATCCTAAATTACAACAAAAAATCCGTGCCTGAATGGTTGCTGGACGGTGTTCATACAAGCTCTCCGTGTCGCTATTTCATTCATTACACATTTTCCGGTGATGCCAAGACACAAGAACTTCTGTTGGTTTGATGGTTTTGTAGTCTGTATATGCACACTATTTACGCTATATCGTACTCGCTAACCGATACTTCCTATTCATAACCCTCCTTGATGATCATATTATCCGTGTAAACACTCAAATTTCCGGTTAATCACACATGTTACCCGTGTTATTTGCCAATATTAGGCGTATTCACACAAGATATCCGTGTTTGCATTACCGATACCGTGTTAAGCAATACAGTTTTTCCGTGTTATATCCCAACTCACACACAAAATCCGTGTTTTACACGGGGAATGTGTGATGTTGATCCTATCTAATGTACTTTCTTAACCTGTATTCATACCTAAACCTCAATTTGGACTTATCTCAATGCAATCCAACTCGCCATCACGACACATCCAAGCGTGGTAATTGCCTCAAAGAAGCCGTTACTTGCTGGCGTCAGCGGTACTCGATACCGAGTAGTTATCGGCCAAAAGAAATTGATGCCTGATTTGGTACAAGCATCCCCCACAAGGTGACCTATATAGCCAAATGTTAGCGAGTACGCCCAAGGAAACTCATACGTCGCACATAAGAACCAAAGGCCGAACGCGGCAAGTAAACTATGTAGCGCTCCTCGATGCCCGAGAATGCCTTCAATCGGTATACTCAAAAACGGAACAATGCGCCCTACCCTGCTATGTCTGGTGTCAATGTCAGGCAGTAATGCTCCTAACATCGCGAAACCCATACCTGCAAATGACATCCAATAGAATGTGTCTTGCATGGTATTCATGCAGATGTAATAGGCGCTTGCTGTTGTTATTTGATGATTGATAGCCTTCACACGGCACCACCCTACTCAACAGCGTTGCCGTTTGTTGCCTTATCTACACGACGCTCTAAGTCTTTAAAAGCAATGTCGCTTGCTGCTCGAACGTCACGGAATAAGTCATCATTGCCATCATTGTTCGAATCGTATGGCATGAATGACAATAAGTAGACGCGGTACTGAGTACTTTCACGGATAATTTCTGTATCCGTTACGTCATAGTCAGAGAGCTGTGCGTTCGCCACCAGCTTATCGATTGTCTTTTCGGTCAACGATACGACTTTGCTTTCCGTCGTCGCTGAATTGGTTGTTTCTGATGTGTACGCACGTTCACTGCCCGATACGATTTGGCGATATTTCTTGGCCAATTCAAACTCAGCGTTAATCTTCGCTTTAGTTACCGCCATGTCTAAGTCAGAGCTCATTCCTGTTCCGGCTGCAAAAAAGCCTTCACCGTTAGACTTCGGTGGTTTCATGTACCAAGAAGGAATGTTACTCAGCGTCTCATCCACACGGTCAACCGTTGCGTCATGCTTCGCCTTTTCTACTTCCAATTTGGTCATGTCGTTAGATGCACAACCGACTGCCATGATTGAAATCATGAACGCAGCTAATGTTTTCTTTTGAGTCATTTTCATTGGTCTAGTCTCTTTTTAATGAATTAACGCTTTTGTTATACATACGCGAACTCATAGTTGAGAAAATAAATTGAAGTAGCGTTATAGCGACTGGGACTGTTGCGATGATTGCCCCAACACTCATCAAACCTGCCATTTCTTCCAGATAGATATTGACGCTTCTTAGAACGGTTGTGGTGTGTGAAGCTGCGTAGATTAAGCCGACATAAGTAAACACCCCAATCCACAGTGAGCCAGCCATTGCGATTTTGATGTCAGTGAGAGATGGAAGCATGTGCAGTGTTACTGAAGATAAAACCCAGATTAGAAACCACTGTTGCCACGCTGCTTTATTCATGAACAACGTTAGGTCAATTGTGTTGTTATTAAAAAGATACGGTGTCACTTGTGGTGAGAGGAAATACAGTGCGACGATGCCTGTGAAAATTGGGCCAATACTGACTATTACTTTTCGAATTGAACCGGAGATGGACATTGGGTATTCGTAATTTACGTAGCCGAGCACGGGATTATCTTGAGTCGGCATTTGAAACAGTTTCACTTCGGTTACCTTAAACCCAACCAATTTGCACATCAGGTAATGTCCGAGTTCATGTAAAGGTACACCAACTATTCCCGTGATAAACACGAGTACTCTGCTCTTGTTGAAGCGCTCCATCAGATACTTAAGTACCCAAATGGCGGCAGCAATAGTTAGGAAGTGGATCATAGAGTTACCAATAAACGTAAAGACGGTAATAAGGTAACGTTTCCCTCAAACGATGTTTTCAATTAAAGAGCCAATTTTCGGGCGTTAATTGACAATATTTATTGTTGACTGTGCCGTGCGTCTATCTTTCGGACCTTTATTTGATACAACTCACACCAATGGAGCACTTGTTGAAGTCTTTCTGGTTTCGTAGATTCATCGATCAAAAGCGCAGCCGCATTAGAAAGCTGTAGCTGTTCAAAATTCAATAGCCGCCCAGCTACACGGCCATCATTGTCATAATCCGCGTTCAGCATCTTGGCTTGATATTGGCACTTTGGAAAGGTCGTATAAGGGGAGTCTGACAGTATCGCGACTTCTCCGGATACATTGCCCAGCAGCAGGCTGACTTTTTCCGTCACGGATAATTCACACTTCTGCCCACGCAGGTCGATAACAGAAAGTACAAACGGCGACTCGGGGACAAGCGTTCTTGCCCAAACACCATTGAGCTTCACATTTGAGGGCAGAGAATGTCTCGCAAAGATATTGAGAAACAACTCATCAGGAACAGCCTTTGGTCCTAAGTTTAACCGGGTGATTATAAATTTCTTCGGTATCTTACCGAGCTCCACCAGCGTGCTCGTGAGCATTGATTCCATTTCGGCTTCTTTCAACCACCCCCCCGCCTTGCTTTATCGGCAAGTTAAAGCAATCACCATAAAGTCCTTCACCATTTGCGAGCCCTTTCGATTTCAATATCAACGGCACACCTGCGCCACTGCCAGTATTTGTTCTGTGTTTGGCGTATGGAATTACATAGTTCATACCTAGCATATTCGTTGTCCATTTTTGATTCTGTCATCATTGGTTATACACCGATTTTGGACTGGTTTAGACAGTTAGGATTTCTTTCAAAGACATTGATATATAAGGGCTCAAGACGAATTCACTAATTTTCAAAGTGGGGGGAGATTACTACTAAAAAACGGATTCCGTGATGTATATTCATAACATCACAAACAAGTTTAAGAAGGCATATTATGATTACTGAAATGATTAGCTCGCTAAGAGATTCGGTTACTCCATTCAAATTTGATGGTAGTACTTGTGATGTGCTTAAGGCATACAACAAAGATGGGTCCCCGAGCTGGCTTGATGAAAAAGATGAGCTCATCGAGGGGATTTACATTGGTATGGAGAACGAGGTTTACCATGCCCTACCCGCGTATTCATCATCTCAGTTGAAGCTGCTCGTAAAGAAATCCCCTGCCCACTTTTACAGAAAATACATAAGCGATATTGACCGTGGTAGAACCGTGTCGAAGTCGCTGCAACGCACCTTTGATGCAGGCACCTATGGTCATGAGTTGATCCTAGAGCCTCATGGGTTCTATGACCGCTATTACCGCGATATTGTGCCAGCTGATTACCCAAATGCCCTTAGAACGGTCGCAGAAATGCAAGCGCTTGTTGAGAAGCTTAACATCCCTAATGTGCCAAAAAGCGCTAATAAAGAGCGTTTGATGAAAGAGTTATTGGCAGTAGAACCGACCCTGCAATTTTGGGATACGGTTTTAGAAGAGCACAACAATAAGACTATCCATAAAGGAAAAAAAGCGATTGATGCCATTGTCTGGGACGATGCACACCGCGTACACGAAACATGTCGAGATAATGTTGATGCAGATGCATTGATTCAAGACGGGTTACCAGAGATCTCCTTTATCGCTCGCTGCCCAGAAACTGGCTTGTGGCTCAAGTGTCGCTTTGACTGGCTACGCTTCGACTGTATTGCCGTTGATGTAAAAACAACTGCGAGTACGGACCCTGATGCGTTTGCCAAGCAAGCGGGTAACTTGGGATATCACATTCAAGAAGCGTTCTATACCTACGTAGCAAGCTTGCTTGAGGTGAACTTGGGTGCCTTCTTGTTTGCATGCATTGAGTATGTCGATGCTGATTTATGTGAAGTCTATGACTTACAAAGAAAGGAAGAATCGATGATTAAGTTCAAAGATGGGCTACATTCATTGGCGACTTGCCTTTCTACAGGCGTATGGACAAAACGCGTGAATCTATCAGGAATCACTTCTATCACTATTCCGAAGTACTGCCGTTAATTGGAGGGCGCTATCATGACTAATCAATCACTAGTATTACAAGCAGTCGAGGCTGCACGTCCTCATTTTTCGACTATCGTTGCTGAGAACCAATCGGGTCTTGATACAGACTTAGAGCTGGAATATGTGGCCTATATTCTGGAGAGTTTTGGTGAGTCGATTACCTCTAACATGGACGCCAATTCGGTATATTGGAGCATACTCAATCAGGCCACCATCGGTTTGTCTGTTGAGGAGGGGTTAAATCACGGCACCTTTTTATATCGTCACGATTATGTGTCCAATTTCTTCGTATTGGAATTCATGCCCACATACCATGGGCTAATTCATTTAGCGTTCGAGTCGGGGGAGATGGCGCAGGTCAGTGCTGATCAAGTGTTTAGTCATGATCAGTTTATCTATCATGGTTCACGTTCGCTGCCTGAGCATACCTCTCAAGGGGCTTACGCGAGTGGAGATTTATTGTGTGCTTATGCTGTTGGAGAGACGTTAGCAGGTCACGTCTATTGTGAAGCCCTTTCACGCGAAGAGTTAGATGAGATTGAGCTGATGGCGGCTATGAGCTTCAGTTCTAACCAATCGGTTTGGAATACTGCTTTTGTCGGTCAGATGCGTAAGAAATCTGCGATTCGTAGAATGATGCGTTTGTTGTTCAATCAACTCGGTTTCGACAAACCTCACTACCGCAGTCGTATTAAGACGCTTATGAGCGTGGAAGATAACATGTGGACGAATATGAAATCCTCCATGGACCATGAAATCGCTCGTGCAAAGAAAGAGAAAGCATTGTTAGGTACGAGTAAAGACAGCGTTCCGGTCAACACCTTTGGGCAGCCTATTAAGAATGCTAATACGGTATGTACTTCGAAAGTAGTGTCACATACAGGTATGTCTGCTGCCGACTTGATTAAGCGTGTAGGCTCTACTGACGGACCTACCTTGGACTTTGTTCCTACGGCTCAAGATGAAACAGAACAACCGCAAACTGAAAACCCATCGACATCCACACTTGGTTCAGATGGCTTTATGGGCGGGTGGGGGTACTAATGACAATCACAGAAACGCGCAATGAGCCCGAGCGATTACGAACGGCGAGTATCATTACACTAGGCAAACAGAAGAATGTGTTTCTTACTCATTCGGTAGTAAATCAGAGCTCCAATAAACTGATCTACCAAACCAAGCGCAGCGATACAGGTTCTCTCAAAGAAGTTCAGTGTACGCAAGAGCAGGCCGATGTGTATATCCACCAGCAAGTGGTGAAGAGTTTACAAGCTCATACCGATGATATTAACCTGCCACACATGTCACTTTTAGAACTTCCCAAGGAATATAGAACGGTTCGAGAAAGAGATGTGTTAGTCCGTTTTCGAGTGCCAGAACCATCGATGTCTTGGATTGACAATGACATTCACTTCGCTGATACCACTGATAACTTTGGCTCCGACTGTCGGTTCTATCCGACTCGTGGCAGTGAAAACTTCGATTTGGCCGTACTCACCATTTACCCCGAGGATTCTGGCTACTTCGCTACTTTGAAAACCGAACACGGGTATACCGGCCTTCCTATGAGTCATTGGATGTCGTTAGTACCCATTTGGCGCAAAACCAAAGTAAAAACAGAAATTGCGGTATTGATTGACAGTGAGGCTCAATCTACGTTGCCAGGTCTTGGAAAGATGGCGAACAAGCGTGGTTACACTTGCCTTGGTGTTATATCGGGTTTCTTTGATAGAGCCGAGGGTGCTGGCGACGCCCTTTTCAAAGATCTATCGACCCGTCAGCTCTTTGTTGATGCCCGTCACTCGGCTGAACCAACAGTGGATTGCGAGTATGGCTTTGCTTTCTCTATGTCTCATAACGCTCTCTACCGGTTCGATGCACGTCGTTCTATCTTATTGACCATCATCGACTTTGATTCAAGTTCAAATTCTTGGGTTTTGGGGTTTACCGACACTCTCGAACGAGTTACACAAATTCCCTATTCGTATGATGACTTCTTTTCGAAGGGTTACCAAATTGCGCTGGTGGCCACCGTTCGAGAACAAAAATTAATGAAAGTCTTCAGCTATCAATTTCATTCTAGTTGCTTTGATGAGGAGTCTTCTTCAACACAACTTGAATCATAAGTTCGAATGACAGCGGCATCCTCAATCCCCGATTCCCCCCGTTTTGCTTTCCCTCCCTCTAGTGATAAGGCCCCAGTTACAATGTGGGGGGAGGGCGGTTTATGTCCAAGTACTCTGTATTCATCAAAGACAATAAGGTGATGGATGAATACCACTAAAGTGCCGAGCACTCACTCTGAACACGACACGCAACCTGTACCCAGTAAGTTAATAGAATCGATGGAAGGATTTGAATTTGATTCGATGACAGATGCACAGGTAGAAACCGCTTTTGAATACCTCATGGAGCAAGTGTCGTAGAGTATATCTCCGGCATTTACCTGATTCTTGCGAAAAGCCCCTCCCTAGAATTATCTAAAGCACCTAGAGAGGAACCAACAACGTGAAAGCACTAGTTAATTGCGCCAAATGAAACGAGCATTCAAATACAGATTCTATCCTACTCAGCAGCAAGCCGAACTACTAGCAAAGTCGTTTGGCTGTTGTCGTTTTGTTTGGAATAACTCTCTTAAGCACCGTACAGATGCGTACTACGAGAGAAGTGAGTCTATTGCTCATTCAGCACTAGAGAAGCGATTAGTGCCTCTGAAAGTAGAGTTTGAGTGGCTTAAAGAGGTATCGAGCGTCATCTTTCAGCAAGCATTGCGCGATCAGCAAGAAGCATTCAAAAATTTTTGGGATAAACGAGCCAAGTACCCAAAGTTCAAATCCAAACACGACAAGCAATCAATCAGACTGACCAAAGTCGCCTTTAAATATCGTGACGGTCAATTGTTCATTGCCAAGTCAAAGCAACCTTTAGATGTTCGTTGGTCGCGTGAGCTACCAAGCGAACCTAGCTCTATCACTATTTCAAAAGACAAAGCTGGTCGATACTTCGTGTCGATGCTTTGCGAGTTTGAATCTAAACCAATGCCTGTAACAGCTAAGACGGTAGGTATTGATTTGGGTTTAAATAACCTGTTCATCACAGATAGCGGTGAGAAAGTCGATAATCCTCGCCACACTAAACGCTACGAAAAGAAACTGGCATACCTACAGCGTAAACTAGCCAAGAAACAAAAAGGCAGTAAGAACCGCAACAAGGCACGCCAGAAAGTAGCACGCCTACATGCAAAAATTGCTGATAGTCGACTAGATAACCTCCACAAGTTGTCTCGCAAACTCATTAACGATAACCAAGTCGTTTGTGTCGAATCTCTAGCTGTGAAGAATATGATCCGCAATCCAAAACTGGCAAAGCATATCGCTGATGCTTCGTGGGGCGAGTTCGTCCGTCAATTGAAGTACAAAGCGGAATGGGCGGGACGCACTATCGCAGAGATAGACCGTTTCTTCCCTAGCTCAAAGCGTTGTAATGGTTGCGGGTTTGTACACGAATCAATGCCGCTTGATATCCGTGAGTGGGACTGTCCTGATTGTGGACGCACCAATGACCGCGATATTAACGCAGCTATGAATATAAAAACCGTCGGGCTGGCGGTGTTAGCTTAGGGAGCGACTGGATCGGGGATTGGAGCAATCCAGTCTAGTGAAAGCGTGTCGAACTAAGAATTCCCTCCGTTTACGGATGGAAGAAGTCAACCGTGTTCTAATCTGTCATCATGACAGAATAGTAAGAGATTTTGATTGTTTAGTGTGACTAGCTTCATTCTGGTTTGCTTTCATCTTGTTGGCATTTCCACATTCTCATCACACCTGTTTGGTCACTACTACAACAAAATTTCTTTCTCATACATTGAAGCCTAACATTCAGTCAGTTCCCGCGTTTATGTATCGCAGAGCTGACTTTTCGTATGTTAGTGGTGGCTTCAAACCCATTACTCCTTACTCACGTCCGTTTATGAATTGCACAACATGGCCGATAAGTACAATAGTAGGACGCGTCCTACTATTTTAAGTTGTTGTTTTTGTTGTGTTTTGTTTTTTCCTCTATCGTTCCCCTATCTTTTGCAGAAAAGTACATCATTAGTTTAAAACTTTATCGTAAGTCGAATTTCAATGAATTTATCCAAAGTTGACTTATTATATCTTTTCTTACCTTTAATATTGGTTCATACTAGCTTTCAAACAGGCCACTGGTGGATATTGCTATGGGAACAATGACAGAGAAACAGCTCAAGACGCTTGAATTAGTTGACGAACTTGGGGACGGAGGTGCTAAATTCTTGGAATTGCGCCGCGAAACAAATGAAAAGCAACCTCGTTCTTTCACACAAGCTGAGGCATTGAAGTACCTCGAATGTTCTCAAAAGGTATTGACCGATTTAACGAAAGCGTTAGGTATCGATCCTAAACGCTATGCTGAGGTTGGTATTCAGTACTACCTGACTCTTGAAGAGCTGTACTTGATCCGCGATAACATGCCGAATACCACCGTTCTTAAGAAAAGACACAAACCATTCCAAAGAACAGCGAAACAAAAGACGCAGATTATTGCCGTTCAAAACCAAAAGGGCGGGGTATCTAAAACGTCACTGTCCAATACAATAGCAACAGGTTTGGCGATTAACTATCATGTTGGTTACAAGATCTGTCTTATTGACATGGATGGCCAGTCAACTCTGACAAGTTTCTACCCTCCAGTGCATAAACACGAAACCAAACACATTGAGCGAAATGGAGCTAAGTATATTTCTGACGCTCGCACCAGCATTGGCGACTTGATGACTATTGATCCTAATACAGAGACGTTTCAAGACGATGTGCGCAACGCCGTTTCAGATACGCTCATCCCCAATCTGAAAATTATCCCTGCGTCCCAGTCTGATAGAGACACGGAATCTTTGAGTACCAGCGACGATTTGAAGAAGCAGAATGTTGACCCTACAACGCGTTTGAAAAATATCTTAGATGCACTCGATGGTGAGTTTGACATCATATTGATTGATACTCCGCCTTCATTGGGTTTTGCAACGTTGAACAGTTACTTCGCTGCGACTAGCGTGCTGATTCCGTGTAAGGCGGAACATAATGATACCGATGCGACCTGCGCCTACTTTCAATATCTGGATAGCATCATTGGTAACTTCATTGCTAAAGGTCATCAAGGCTACGACTTTGCGAAGATTGTCATTTCCAATTGGAAGGGCAGTGACTCGGAACTGGACATTTTCAATGCTCTAGTCAGTCAGTTTGGTGATGCAGTGTTGTCGACCAAAATGAAACACAGTGAAGCTGTAAAACGTTGTGCGTCTGAGCATAGCAGTGTTTTCGAATTCTCTAGGTCAATGGACAGTAAGAAAGGCAAAGCGTTAGAAGCGGCACAGGCGAACTGTAAAGAAGTCGTGGCCGACATTCATAAGCTGATAACGGACGTTTGGAAACAACAGGACAAAGGTGAGGAGCAATAATCATGGCCAATAACCGTCTAAAGAAAATCGCTGCTGCTAACGCTGCTAAGGCCGCACAAGAATCACCTTCAATCACTGAACCTGAAGTGGAGAGTGTGTCGAGCTCACAACGCAAGCCCCAAGCCTTCATGGGTGGTAATGAGCGCGAAACCACTATGACCTTAGCACAGGGGAAGTTGGCTTCCATTGAAGCTTCACTAAAGGAGGGCGGCATTAGTCTCCAAGAGTTTTTAACTGAGACTAAGAAGCTGGACTTTGCGCAAACAGGTCGTGAGATTAAGTCCATTGATGGTACAAGCTACCGTGCTATCCAACGTACCTTGTCATACGATGAGATTATGACTTTGGTTAGGATTGACGTGGACAACGTTCGTGAACAGTCGAGCCGCAATACGATTCAACTCAACAAGATGAGTGATGAAATCGAGTTCGGTATGCAAATTTCACCTGTACTTGCTTACCAAGGTGAAGATGGCCTGATCTATGTCGTGGATGGCTCATGTCGTACTGATATTGCCATGGATAAAAAAGTGGGGCTGGACTTTGAAATATTAGATCAAATCCCAACACCTGAAACCATTACCTGGCTGGTGGCGTCGTCTGACATCAAAACGTCTTTCAATTACTACGAAAAGGGCAAGCTCTATTCTCGTTTGATGGAAGTGAATGATTGGTCGGCGTACAAATTAGAGAAAGAACGTCTATACGAAAAATCAGACATCTCACTCTCCCTCGCTATCTACTCGATGCCTGACAGTCTGAAGAGCCTGTTTTCAAACTATGCCTTTAGTAGCCGAGATGCCAAGTTCCTTCGTAAATTGATCGGCACGGTTTCAGAGAGTGAAGATAAGCAAAGTGCCTTCACGAAATGGATTGACGAAAACCGCTCAGAATTCGAAGCCATGAATGCAGAGGAAGTGAACAAAGAGCTTATTGCACGGTTGAAAGATTGGAGTCCTGTTTCTCCTAAATTGGGGGGCATTAATAAGGAACCTCTATCGTGGGCAAAGAATGGGAAGGTATCGGTATCATTCCAAGTCGTGAGTAAAACAAAGTCGAAAATTGAACTGAACAATGCAACGCCTGAGCAGATTGCTCAATTGGAAGAGTTCAGCAAAACTTTGTTTGGTTAGGGCGGTTTTTGGGTAGTAGGACGCGTCCTACTATAAACTCAGTGGCATAATTACCTCTTGATGCTGGTGGTCAAGCAGCCATGTAATGAAAGGGCTGTGCCATAACACGATACGAACTCGACTCTGCGGTCTATTGTGGATTCAAAAAAAAAGCTCCCATGTGATGGGAGCTTCCGATAACGATAAGTTATTGATTAAGAGCGTCTTGTAACTGCCCTAATACAAATGCCTTATCTTCTTCACTCTTTAAGTCTAGGGCTTCAATAAACCCTACACTGTTAATGAGTTCCTGCAATTTAACTTTATCCAAAGTTGGGCCAATTAACTCAAGGATATTGTGTAACATATCGACTTGAGCGTAAGGACCATATCCCCGACCCAATTCATGAGAATGGTCGATGAGGGAGTCAGTAAATGAGTTCATAGTAACTCCATACTTGGTGTTCTACCATACAAAGACAGGTAGGTTGGCGGGTTAGTGTGGTTACTTAGTTTCGGTAACTACAATGTCAGTTCCTGAAAACGAAATACTAAATTTCAGGTTATTGAGTGTGTTTTTCAATCCAGATCCCATGAACGCATCATCGAGAACTCTTTGGATCAGAACTTCAGGACTTTCCGCCCTTAATTTCATATACAATTTCTCAAGCAGATAAATGTCGCGGTCCATATCGCTTTCACAATAGCAATTCCACTCATCTTCGTAACTTCCATAAATACGCAAAGCCATTGACAGATCTTCTTTGGCGGGTATCACCAATGTTTGATCTGAGGCTACAGCTGCATCATCATTAATGATGACATCACCGTATTCGCCGGACAGCGTGTATTCATCACATAGAACGATAGAGATGGAGTAAAACCCATTTAGTATCTCTGTTGGGCTAGGGTTAGACAATTGGATATCGACCTTCAAATCTTCAACGTAACGGATAGTACAGTTGTGGATCCAATGGTCTTTATGCAATTTCTGAGTATCAACAAATACCACGTTGTCCAAACCCATTAGGTAGTTGATGTTGATGGTTTCATATTCTTCTTCACGTTCTGGAAATGCAAAGAGTAATGATGATTCCACATCAGTGCGAGAAATCGGCTGTTCAAGTTGGCTATGTGTTACGGCATCATGTCCAGCGAGTGCGAGCTCGTAAGTTGTGCTTTCTTCGATCTCAGACTCAGTTAAAAAATCAATATCGTTAAGAAGCTCAGGCGCATAATTTATCGCGCATTTCCAGAGTGTGGAATTTGCCGCGAATGCTTCAGAACCTAGCTCATTAAGCTTTTGTTGAAGTGAATTTTGCATTAGCTTTTTCATTTCAACGTGAATCGACTTTTTAATTTCTTCGGAGTCCAATAACTCAGCACGATCCGGCATTCTTGCCCTAACGCTATCATCCAAATGAACGATGTGATCTGGTTGTAAGGTGCGTGATTGCACAGAGTTATAGTTATTCGCTATAAAAGCACCTTGCAGATAAGCGATCCAACTCAGTTTGTCGATTTCGGGATTAAAATAAATAGTGCCGAAGCTGAACTTCGATTTAACTAAGTTACCTATGTCATCCAGAACGACTCTTGAGTGTGTTTTAGCGAGTATTTTCCCGTTGAGTACCACATCTATGTCATAACCTGCACCAACTTGGTCGATTTCTCGGTTATAAGCAGTCGATGTGAGATAGTTAAACAAAGCGTCAGTAACGCCTTCCATTTCAATTAATGTACCGTTACCGTGCAGGCTGTCTTCTATCTCGATAGATTCACCTGAAACGATGTCTTCAGTACTTGCTGAGAGCCTTTGATGCTGACTTTGAATTGTGATGTGTTCGCACGCAAACAAAGTGCTTAAAAAGCCCATACCATATGGGTTGCATTTAGCCACATCGCTTGACCAACCTGATTCTGCAACCGACAGAAGCTTTTGCATGTCAGTGATACCTGAACCATCGTCCAGTACGATTAAGTTCGCACGGCCATTTTCTACTGAAGTCGTGAAGGAAATGGTTGTGGCGTTAGCGCGAGAGGCGTTCTGAATCAATTCATTGATCACTTTTCCGGTGTTGGAAAAAATGGCACCAAGGTTCGCGAGAAAATTGGATTCGTTAATTTTGATTTGAACTGATTTGTTTGAGTTAGTCATAGTCTTATCCTCGATATAGGGTAGGTAATGAATCTGCGAAGTACTGGGTGAGCACAACACAAGGGGTTACAAGCCGGTTAAAAGTGCGTTCAACGAGACATCAATGTCTGAAGGAGCATTTGACCGGGAAGGTTCATCCGGTGGGATGAGGTTCGTTGTCATTGTTGGACAATGAGGTTGGTTAGTTGCTGGTGGAAGTACCAGGTGCTAACAGGGGGTTAGACTCTGTGTTTGTGAATAGTAAACGTTAGCCAAAGGGTAATGCCTGCTGAAGCCCAAGAGAGTAGGGTGATCAACAAAACATGACGCCATGTTTTACAGAATTCGACCACATCATGGAATGCAGAAGGGAATTCTGTGCCACGAACAACAAGAACAGGGTGAATACAGAAATAAACCGTCGCTAAACCAAATAATATGGTGAACAAAGTGCTTAATTTCATGGATAGTTCCTCACGGGTAGGTGATATCGCAGGTACACAAAAAACACCCAAGGGTGTGTGTGTTGAACCGTTGATTGGGGTTAATTACGGGTAGTAATGCGAGTGGGTAACTCTTGTTGGTGTCAAAGTGCATTGACAGTAAGGGACATGCATAGCATGGGAGAATTGGAAGCTCTCCAGCTTGGAGAAAACGATCACTAATACTAGTGATGATGTTTTCGGGTTGAACCGTATCAATCTAGCGTATGGGGCTGAAATAAATGGCAATTAACGAATCCAAAATACATGTTTCGAGCACTCGTTCAGTGGGTTACGTACTAAGTGGGGGGAGATTGCTAGGCCAGGTATGGGAAACGTCGTATATTGAATTCAACGAATAGCCGGGGAGCAACAATGGAGAAGGAAGTAAAGCGGGTAAAGTGGCATAGCCATGGATGTCGTGAGCTGATTGATGTGATGCGTTCATTGTCTCTCAGTGACATCCAATATCTGTGTGAGCAGCCAAGCCCAGTCACCACTGAATTTATTGACGAGTTCGCTCATTCAAAATGTTATGTCTTGTGCGAGGGTTTGATTGTGGCTGGAGAACGTAGCCGGTTCCCGATTCGGGGTGTGATTCTGTCTGAGTATGGCGTTGACCTTCATTACCTCAATGCTTTCGATATTGAAGGGCAAACGATATATATCGATGCCTATGGCCTATTTACACGTATTGAAGATATCTCAAGGCGCTATCAGATCGACGAAGCAAACATGACGGTTTTTGAGTTCGACTTTTATGGACTACAGTGCCGAAACCCTGACATGCCAGTCGTCGTCCTTCGGGAAACATTAGATGCGCTTAGACATGGTATTGGTTCTCCCGTGGACTACGTTCGCTTTAGAGACAATGCTTGTCGTCACTTGCTATTGAATATTCAAAATGAAATTAACTAGGAGGGAAGTATGTTAGCTCAGTATTTTGATCGTATAGATGAAAGCATCGACGCGTTGCTGGCCACCGACTTAACAGAGACTCAGAAAAAAGCGATCTTGGCGTTGGTGAAAGACTCTAGCGAAGAGGTGTTGGCCTCATACAACAGAGCGGTTCGAGCAGAAACCAAAGTCAATGTGATGAAGACGAAGTATGACACGATCTGTTTGAGTGCGATGGATGCCGCGAGTGGAGTGCATTAAAAAAGGCCACTGTGAAAGTGGCCAAGCTGTGTTGTTTGCTAGTTTTATTGGTTTTGTTACTCCGATTGTTGCGAAGCCAGCCTGTTCATTTCATCGACGGACATTAGCTTAACAACAAGAGAATCTGGTAACTGACCATGCACACTAGCTGCAGGTAGCACCACTTTCCCTTCAGAGTTCAATATCTGGATCATGTTGTTGTTATATTTTTCTATAGCAGCAAAATCATAACCCTGAGATTTAAGAGCCGAAAACGCTTTACCAAACGGGTAAAACACAATGGGGTGTTGGCTCAATGACGTTTCACTTTGTTTGTCGATCACCATCATGGCATAAGCCATTACCCCTGATAGGACCATTAACCACACTACGATGATCTTCGGAAATAGATTTGACGTCTTACTTTCCGTTTGCGTTGGCGTTGCTTCAATCACGGTCGGTTCTTCGTCGCCTTTAGGTTCGTCGGGCATTGTTGGTTTTGATGCCTTCTCAATGAGTTGTTCAAGCTCCTGACTGGAATTCGACGCCTCAGTTGGTTGGTCATTTTTCTTTTCATTATCACCAGTGGCCATATTAGATCTCCTTAAACGTCAGTTTTAAAGGGGCTTGAAGTAGGAAGGTCACTTCTTGCATTGCTGGTACGTCAACGGTTGGCCAGATTTCTTCCAACATTTTCACGTAGTATTCCGAAATGCGGTCCAAAGATGAGGCGCCACCTTGGAGTACTGCCGAGGTGCCTAGTGTCCCTAGATCGGGTGTTTGAAAGCCTGTTCCGTCAGAGTTGATGTCGACACCCGGCACCCTTGATGGGGCGATACCTTGTGCCAGTCCTGAAAAGAAACCCGCCCACATGGAGCCTTTCAATACTTCGCCGTTTCGAGCAACTAACGTGCCTGGAATCCCTGCCTGACCGTCAGAGCCAGTAGCAAAGCCTTGCGCCGCTGCTTCTGCCGTGAGTCCGTCCTCATCGATGCAGACCACTTTTTCTAGTCTCATGTAGGCTCTGCGATCTGACAATTGACCAATGCCGGATAATAGTGCCTGACAGTCTCTTAGGTCAGCACGATAACCATTTGGCAATAGTGCATCTGTCTTGATTCGCATGACCGCCGGAAGGGGCTCTCTCGCTGAACCAATACTGGTTGGAGCTTGCATGCCTGATAGCAAAGTGCCGGTTACAAGGCTGGTGGTTGGCAATGAAATTGAATACCCTTTTTGCTCAGGTTTTTGCTGATAGTTCTTCAAGGCAGCAGCCAACTCCATTTCTTTCTGATTCAATGCCTCACGTTTTTGCGCCTCTGACATTTCATCTTCATCGACCAGTTGGTTTGCTTCTACTAAGGTTTTTACACGCCCGTCTTGCAACAAAATCGCATCATTCCCTTCATCGACACTTCGAATGCCTGCAAGAGCTGGGGGAGGGGAGCTGCGCAACTGGCTCACTTGTTGGTTCGGCACGCCATTAGCGTCGACAGTGATTTCCGTTGCGTTCCCGTGTCGATCTACAACGACTTGGCGGCCTTGTCGAATTTGGTTCGGATCATAGTTGGTTCTTTCCAATTGGCGTTTGCCTGACTTCCATTCGGCAATCTCAGCATCTTGATCGGCCATTTTTTGACGAAGACCATCGACCTCTTGTTTTAACTGGTCGTACTGGTAATTGTCATTGCGTGCCGACGACTTTTTATCGATGGCCGAAATTTCAACTAAGGCGTCACGAACTCCGTCAACGTCTTCCCTCTCTAGTTGGGTACGTGTGCTCGAAGGCATGAACACTTTTTCGATTTTATTCGCGTCTGCGTTCGGTCGTTGAATTTTGCCCGGATGAATAAATTGCATCGCTACATAGGCGGCAGGAACAATACAGACGCCAATCACCCCATATCGGAAATTTTTGTTGGTTTCCCAAAGTTCTTTAAAGTTAATCTTCATGGTTCACCTCGATTAATCCAGAAGTGATGGACGTTCATTGCGAGAATGCATACGTTGGTAGTACAGTCGGTCGCGCAATACGTATACTTCGGTTTTTTCTGATGGCTTTAAGGTCGCTTTGTTTAAGATACCCGTTGCGATCACGTCATCATCTACCCAGCAATCCTGCTCTCGCAAAACCACATTTCGATTCGTAACGTTTTTAACCAATACAATGTCCACGATTCGTCGAGACGATATTAAACGTTGTTTCGTCTCTGCATATGTTCCAAATCGACAAGGACGTAACGCGTCTCGCGGAATGTTGGTCTGCAAGTCAAAACCGGTAGGTGTTGCTTTTCCTGCCGTTTGCGCAAACAGTTTGTTGATACCCTCGACGTATGGAGATGACTTAACTTGAGGATCACTGGCAATGGCCAATTCAGATTCCATATCTTGAATGCGCTTTTCTTGCTCAATTTTATCCTGTTTTTTTGACGCCAATACGCGGTTCACTTTTGCTTGTAATGCTTTGTTGTATCGGACATCGACTTGTACCATTGCAGGCATGACATCAAGTGGCCAAATCGTTAAGTTGACTTGGGTTTCAGGCACCCCTTTTTCGAACATAATGATATTAAAAGGGGCATCGTTGTTAGACGTGAAATAGATAAAGCTACCATCCACTTTCATGACGACATTGGGATCTGAACTGCGAATGTTAATTTCTTTGAAAGAGGTGCGAATACTGTTGAGTATGTACTTTGCTGCAGGCAACGTAATATTGTCTGAAGGGCGTAGTTTGTACTTCTGAACTGGCTTAAATTTCTTCGCCATTTGGCGCTGCATACGTTCGAATGCAGTCAGAGAAGGTTTTGGTGGTTGGGCCGTTGGTGGTGTTGCGACAATCACGTTCTTGTCTGATTGGGTGACTCTTCCAAATTCATCGACGGATTTTGTGCTGACAATAGGTTGCTTCGCAGCTGGGTCATTGACTGGAGTGAATTGACTTAATGACTCTTGCTTATCGGTCGGTAAAGATTTGACTACTTGGTCAACCATTGCAGCAACAGTCGCTTTATTTTCTGGTTGCGTTGTTTGTCGCTCCACTTTCGAGCCAACAGGTTCAATAGGGATGACGTTTTGGTTTGCCATTGCACCGAATGATAATGTGGCACAAAGCAAGGTCGTATATCTAGCGAGTTGATGTGAATTTTTCATAACGGGACCTACTTGTCTTGCTTGCGTTCGATACGATTGCGTTCTATCTGCGGAGCGCCTTCGTATTGGTCAATGGACTGCATCTTTGGACTACCATGTGCATTGGCAATCTTGAGTTCGTATGTCCAGCGTACTGCACGGCGTTCATCGCTTTTATTGCCGCGTTTCTTTCGCTCGGTAAGCTTACGCTCGCCGTAAACAATCACTTTGTCGTATTTGTTGTCGTAGAACACATCTAATACGTTGAACTCTTGCACTTGGTCCCTGATGTCTAAAGCTTTCACATGACTGATCACTTGCTCATTCAATGCTTCGTAATCTCGAATGGAGAGCATTGGTTTTAGCGTATCTAAGACAATATCCACATTACGGACATTCACGTTACCAAGCATGCTGGCAATGAATATGCCCCATTGCTTCTTGTAACCTGAGTTGGCTTTGTTGCCTATCATGACAATTTCTTCAGAGAAATTAGGCGGGGTAACAACGGTGACGGGTTTCGCTGTCATTACCTTAAACGCTAGAAACGCGCAGATAATGATGGACAGCCCCATCATCTTTGTCATTTTGTTACTGTGGTCGATGGCTGCTTGCCAAGAACGTTGGACATTCGAATCTGAATCATGCTCCAGTTCAGACTCATCCTGCCCCTTTTTTTTGCGGTTAAATATATTCATAGCAAACCTCAAACTTTTGCTAAAACAACACATAGAATTTAAAAACGGATCGCTACAAAGAGTTAGCGAAAATAAGTACGGTTAAATGCTTCTGGAAACGATTTACGGGATTTAAAGTTAATGATTCCAGCCCACCACAACATGTGTTTGAGCCGACCTTTGGGATAGTTATCTTTGACCCATGAATAGGCGAGAGCGAGAAGAATGGCGATTCCACCGATAAGTAACAGGTTCTTGCTGATGTGTCCGATAGCGATACCGACAAGCAAAATCCCCGCTGTATCCGACTCCATTCCGATCACCGATTGTTTGTCGTTTACTCGAAGTGGCACATAGGTTTGATTGTTCGGTAGTTGAGGACGAGCATCATTATTGATGTCTAACTTACTCATATGACCCCCTTATGTACTTCTGGGCCTCTTCTATAAGGCCCAGAGACATCTGTTGCTTTATACCGGAAGACCGGCAGTTAGCATGGTAGTGATAATGGTTTGAAGTTGCGCCAGCACCAGCATGATGATGACAGAAACACCAAGACCGATAAGGTTTGGTCGAACCATTGAGAAGATGATGATCCCTGCGAAAGAACAGAACGCGATAATTTGTCCAGGAACACCTTCAGCAAAGCTCACTAGTTCATCAAATAAGCCTTGGAACGCATCACCACCTGAACCGGCAATGGCCGAGACGGTAAAAAACATAAGCGCGAATGTAATTAAGCCGAGGTATGTCGTCTTTGAATCTACTTTTTGTACATCATTGACGTTGATTGTGTTTTGCATAGAAATATCTCCAATAATTCCGGTAAATACCTTTTAAGTAGGCCCTTGAATCATTGCAGGTAACCTAATTTTGAATTCCAAATAGTGAGCCGTTTTTTTAGGTTTATTTGTTTTTTACATAAGTACCTGTTATTTATGCTTATTTTTATGTGGCAAAATCTTGATTTATCCAAAATTTCATTGTTGACAATCAATATGCTTTATTGAGTTCCATGCATCGACCAACTGTGACTTTCATATCTCAGGCGGATGACGGGTTCTGAGTACAGAGCTGCAGCCAGAATAGAAAGGGCTTCGATGGCGATGATTTCAACCACCAGCGATACCAAACGGGGGGAGGTTTCTAGGTACTCTGACGAGGGGACGTTACTATCAATAGACAGCGTTTCTGCCGAGGAGAAGAATCATGAATGAACGATATTTGGCTTTCAAACAATGGTGTCCAACTGGCACCAATTGGGAGTTCATGGCTTTTATTGCTAAACGAAAAGCGGAGTTTACGGGTCAACCGGCTTGCTCGGGGCATATCTCTGACCAGAGTGCATTTTCGGCGTATATCAAAGATTGGGTATCCGCTAATACCACCAGCAGCGCCCATTCTTAGATTCCATTATCTAATGGGTTTCTTCATGTGTATGCGGTTTGTAGATTTCCGCTAATGATTTGGGACCTTTCTTTTTGGTCTTTTTGGTGGTGGCAGGGGAGTGGCTGTCGGTTTGTTGGATGGCTTTTTCGTGTTCTTTGGCAGCATCCGAGAACGCATTGCTTTTCATTGCGTTTTTTCGAAGTTTATTCAAGCGGTCGAGTTTTGCTTCAAATTCAGGCGTCATACTATATCTCGCTAGTTATGCACTAACTTTGTTATACGACGAAAACCATGACAGTTTAGCAATTTACCAGTCCATTTTGTTGAGTTGGGTAATTTCGTCTTTTGCTCTCGCTATTTGTCAATCTGTAAACTCAGTTAGATACAATGATGAGGGTATGGAACAACCGAAGAGGGTAAACATGGATCGTGTTATTCAAGAGCAAATCCAACAATATGCATTCAAACGCTTTCCCATTTTGTCAGGAAAGCCTCTCAAACCTCTTGCCATCGGAGCTGGTGCCGCTTTGCAAGAAACGTTGTGTCAATCGTTCAGTCAGGCAGACGTTTCTTTTTTTCTGGACCGTTTTTTCACCAGCAGAGAGTACAAGCTGGCGCTGATTAATTGCCATCAAGCTTGCTATACCCGGTATAACCTTGATGGTTCGCCCTCATCAACGACAGTGAATGAACATGAGTTATTGGGACTCGCAAGGCATGGTATTTTCAAAAACAAAAAGGGACTCACGGATAAGGCCGCTCAATTGGTCAATGAACAAAAGCGCTACGTCTTTGATCGAAGGAAACAACTGAAGGACAAGGTTCTCAGATTGAAGCAGTCGGGTTTTAGTGACCAATTCTTGTTAGACCGATTGGGTAAGCGCATTCAACCATACCTGAAGGTCAACTCCAAGGCTGGGCAGTTTTATTCGGATAGCATGGTCAGCGAAGCGCGAATGATGAGGGAACGCACAGCTTCAATGATAGTGAAAGAAGTCAAAGTGTTTCAAAAATCACTGTATGACCAAGGTGTTCCCGTCTATTTAATACTGATGGCCACAAACCATTATGAACCAATGCTTTATGAGTTGGTGAGAGATGGCGAACCGGAAAGGAAGTTCCCACAAGTCGCCTAACTGAAAAAGAGCACACAATGGTGCTCTTTTTTACATGGGAACAACCAAACTAATGCATGGTGGGCGTTGCTTCTGCACGCATGTTCAGTAATCGGATAACCAATTTGTCGACCGCTCTTTTTTTCGTAAAACTGAGTTTTTCATACGGTTCAGTGTCAAACAAATCGCACATTAAACCGGATTGTCCGTTTTGGTTTACATCGTGTGTTTCGGTGACAAAACCAGAACCATCTTCATTGCGTTGAATTGGCCAGAAGGTGCATGTTTCGTCTACACGGTTATTGATCAAAAACACCATATATTCTTGACGTGCAGGCGACATCGAAGGTCGGATGTCGGGGTTGGTACTCATCCAAGCTTCTAGAACGAACGTGTATTTGAGCACGTTGAGTTTGCCCATCAGTACGCGCAGCGCCATGGTCATCTTTTCTTTGCTGTCTTGGTCTGAGATTGGAAACGAATAAATGCGAACTTTGCCATCAGCACATTCCAATACGATTGATGGATCAGCAGTACTTCTTGCCTTGAGTAGATCGTTAGCGACGATTTTTTGATTATTAATGTCCATATTTGCCTCTCTTTGCCTCTTCAGGAGTCCGTCTGATTTGTATCAGTCGTAAGTAATTTCGTAGTCAATGCCGTCTTGCCATGGCGTTTCAGTAATGATGTAACCGACTCGGTTAACCCAATGGCAACCATTCACAATTACCCACTTACTGTCGACAGGCTCACCCAGCTCATCTTCTTCTTCGTCGATATCAATCTCGATGATCGTCCAGACTCGACTGGCGTCGGTTGTTTTGATGGTTTCTAGGTCGTTGCCATAGGTTTCGAATGAGATGCATTTGTCATCAAGGAAGATGGCGCTACCCCCATTCTCGTTGATGATTGGTTTAAAGGATTCCACCCATTGTTCAAAAGTAAGGTTGTTCATGCTGCATCTCCTTGATTGGCGTTAGGGATACTTTATTCGATGAATGGAAGGGCTCCCCCCATATTGGAGTACAGAGTCGATATCGTTTGACTTGCCAGAGTGAGTGGGGGGAAGAGAGAGAGGTTGAACCTATGCTTTGGTTGTCATTACACACAAACGAATGGAGAAATCACATGGCAATGTTTTGGGGCAACGTCTGGTATCAAGTCATTCATGATGAGCTCGCATATTGCGGCATTCTAATGCTATCGAAGTACCCAAGTGCTCATGGAGGCTACGACAGTCAAGGCAACGAGATTGTAGAAGTGATCATGCCTTCGTTACCTGAAAATTCAGGCTTTTCCTTCATTGAGCATAAAGACCAACGATCAGCGATGCTGGCCTGCAAAAGTCATATCCTAGATAAATCCAGATCGGATCTGCTTGCTCACCTATGGGTGGTCAATGACACGCAATGTGATCTTGATGAGTTTAAGGTTCAGCTGAAATCTGACCCTGACCATGTTCAGTATTGGAAATCGAAAATTGCCACCAGCAAGGAAACCATTGAAGACTTTCAACTTAAAGCCAAGAACTTGAAGCAAATTCGTAAAAGTAAAATAAAGGAATTCCTCGAAAGCGAAATTGTGGACATCGCGACAAAGCATGCTCACGAGCTGGCATAACCTAACTGGAACGGGGCGTGGGCAGCACCCAGTCCCTAACGTTTTAAATTGGAGATAGACATGAAACAACCGTACTTAGTCGTTACTCACGCAGAAGGTTTCGAACCAGAATCATACCTTGTTTATGCCACGGACGAAGACATGGCATGGAATAGGCTCCTTCATTGGCTTGAAACCAACCAGTTGCTTGATGGAACGACCGAGCAATACCTAGACCATTGCAAACTATTGGATGACATGCACAGAACAGCAGTTGAAGCTCCGAATGAGGTATGTCAGTTCGATGCTACGTATGAAGCGCTGGATTTCGAGTTCTTAGAAGCATTCGCTCGTGATTCCCTGCCTGAAACGGAAGCCGCTGTTTTGTCGTCATTGATGGAAAAACTCAAAGCTGCTCATGAAGCTCGTTATTGCTAAGTGACACCTTGTTCGATTCTTTCTCTTAAGACCTTGGAGATCATGACATGAAAGTTGATGTGTATCTGAACTTACATCGCTCCACCGATACGACGCGTGTGTATTCTATTCGGTCACGAGAGAAAGAGTCTTATGGAAAGGTGATTGGCTACTCTTCCTCAGTGTCATTGATTGACTGTGAGTTTGTCGTAAGCGAGAAGGGGCAAGCAAGGGTTAAACGAGAGCAATCAAAATTGGTGCATGCCGTCATCCGAGGTACGCTAATTGATTTTGAGCCTTTTGAAACAAACGCTGCGTCATATGTAGGCTATTGTCCCTATCAATCACAAGCTCCCCACTTTTATTGCATTGAAACGGCGAAATTCAGCTCATCTGAAAACAACACGCCGATCTATCGTGCTCTACGTGTTAACTGTTTGCCAAACTATGTGTTAGCCATTCAGTAACTACTGATGTTTGCTGGTGGCTTACATTCAAGGACTTAGGCAGTCGCATCGAAAGCACAGGCATATGTCATTGGACTCCCCCCATTTTAATTCACCTCCCCCCGTCTTTTTTTGTCCATTCAGAGCGGCAGGTATAGACTCATTCCAAGCAACTAAGTGAATAACACAAGGGATTGAACATGGAACAAGTAATTGCAGCACCTCAAACGAATCAGACCGATACAGCAGCGATATCAACAGTACCTAGTCAACAAGAACGTAATGAAAATCTAATCGCTCAGTTAGCCTTGGTTATTACCCTTAAAGGTCATGACTTCGATGGTATCCTTAATTTTGGTGCAGTAGAGGTCGCACCGACAAATGGGAAGCCCTTTCTTTTGGATGTCATCACGACTCATGGCTACAACGAGTTTAGTGAAGGTCAGCCGGTATTTAAGACTTACAGTACCTTTGAATCATTGACGGAAACCATATCGATGTTTTCAGACGACTATGACGCAGGACCGGACGATGAGGTGGCATGTTTGGTTAAAAATGTGGCGCGAGTCTGTGATATGCGTTTGGTGAACCTGACAACGGAGCAGACAATTGGAACGGTCGTACAAGACGATTCCTTGTAACACTTTAAGCAGGAATGAAGGCAGTCGATGTGGGTAGTCACGTCGATTACCTTGGATTAGCGAAGTTTAATATCAGGAAATTACTATGAAAAAATCATCTGTAGTACGTCACTTAACAGACCAGCAGCGAGCTGAAGCTGATGTCAAAACGGTATATCCTAATGCAGTTAAGGCAGAAAAAGACAAACTTGAGGTAGGACACATCCTATGCAATAGCTCTCGTGTTCCTTGCCTGATTGTCACCGAGGAGATGTTGGCTAGGGATGAGTTGAACATCGACTTCTTTTTTATCGTTGGACACACCCATGCTTCATACATTTACGATGGTTTAGTTTAATTCTGTTAAGGACGAAATGGATAGGCTCATTTTTTGAGGGCGAATCTCGATAGAAAATATTTTAAGCTGATCTTTCCATCATCATCAATAAAGGGAAAGGGGGCTCACCGTCTAAGACTGACATTGGTTCAATACGTATTTGCTGGTGGACTCCCCCATCCGTCATCACGACAACGTAATAGAATGCTCTTTGATGCAATACGAAGCCGTGGTCAGGCTTTCATTCTCCATTTCAAAATACCAATCACAATAGTTCTCCTGCTGATCTTGGCTCGCTTCGTCGAGCACTACTTTTAGCTCATCGCAGTTCATCGACGGACGTTCAAGCTGCTCTTCAACAAAGAGGTCTGGGCAAGAATGGATGATACGCTGTTTCACGTAATCGAATATGTAACCCAAAGCGTCGGCGTAATTGTTGGAGATGTACGGTTCCAGATCGTCGCTCGATACGCCATCAGACTTGCTTCCATGATGGTAGCTCGATGAGTACACGGTAATGGTTTGGCTCATGCTCTGCTCCTTGTTCTTGAATGACGGTTTATGTACCTGAACTTTCATTCTATGGCTGCACACTATTTTTCCCCCCTTTCGATCAATGTGTGTAGGGCATATATAACGCCAAACCCCAAATGGGGGGAGAAGGAAGTAAGGGGGTGGATACTGGAGATATCTAACGAACAGAGTGAGATATTTCATGCAAACATTTAAAGCGGAACTGCACTCGGCATTCACATCAAAGACAGTTGAATTTAAAACGGACAAAACAGGTCTAGCTCTAGTGAGGCTTGCTAAAAAAGAGCTCAATTGTACTGGCTATAAGCTACAACTTGTTGTTCATTCCGGTGACTTCAAGCAATGGGTGGCACCTGATTTCAGTATGACGTTAACCCCCATTCATTGATTTGGTGGTCAAGGTCGCGTCGCGTTAATTGAGAGCGCATCCAGAATAAAAGGGCTTTACGATGAGCAAGAAAGAGTGGGCTATTTTCAAGACGTGCCGGAAGCGTGATCAAGGTAATTGCGGTTCAGGCAACGTTGAGTTTGTTAATGTCATTGAAAGAGATTTGGGTATACATGTCAGTCGTGATGCGGCGGTGCGTGCCTTGGTTGTCAACTACTACCCTGAGCTCAACGACTCAGATATCGAGCACATTAAGAGGGTATCAAAAGAATTTCTAAGAGGGACAATGGGACACTACAAGATCATGACTTGCTAGGTAAAGGTCACTGATGTCTATGGTCCACGTTCAAAGAGCCCTGCAACGGCTTTCAGTGATGTGTGCGTCTTGTGATGTCATGGACTGAAACTGAAATGATATTGTCTGTGTGAGAGAACACTACATATTCTAACCCCTGCGTGCAGTCATGGGCAGGCAAGGCTCTTCCCCCCACTTCCCCCCGTAAATGCCTCAGAAACCCTAAATCATTGACCATCACCTGGTTCTGGGGGGAACGCATTTTGGACTGCGCATAATGAACCTGTCCTCAACAAAAAACAGGTTCTTACTATGTCTATCAATACAGCAACGAATACAGAAGAAAACACAGCAACGATTTATGAAGTCCTTGATAAAGCGAATCAGTTCACAGGCTTCGGCGTAAGACTGAACGGTCATGCGGCAGATGAGTTCGGTATTGATACCGATGAAAGCTTTGGCAATTCAGAAGAGGCTCATGACTTTGCAGAGCAATGCAAATATGAAGCGGGAGCGACCATTGTTTGGGCCTGCACAAAACCGTGGTGGGCATAGTATGAGTATTCAAGCGAGTCCCGAAATGGGGAAAATGATCTTTGTTAATCCCGAGCATATGCAGGGGGTCACGGTGACTGACCTTCCTGATGATAAATTGGCCGTCATAGAGGAAATAACAATTCCGAAGTTTTGTTATGACAACAGCGCTCTGGCTTTGAATTTACTGAATGCAGACAGTGTGGTTTACGGGGTTGCGATGGTCAATTGTAGCGGCACTTGGCTACCGGTAGAACACTGCTGGCTCAAACTGGCTAATGGCGACTATGTAGACCCTACCTATCAAGTATTGGCCAAACTTAACGAGCGAAAGTATGAATTTATCTATTACAAACTCTTTGAAATAACATCAGTTTTGATGAGTGAAATGAAACAGACTTATGGTGAACTGAATCGCTTTGTTGGCGTAGAGATGATGTGGTTCAGACGCTCGACGGAGTATCGACATTATTTTCTAGGTTGATAGTGGATGTCAGGGCCTTTTAGTGTGAATTATTATGCAGCTATATTCACTTGCTTGATTGTCATTCAGAGGATTTGGGGGTATAACCCCCGTGTATTTTTTAACCAAATCGGTGCCTAAGAAATCCAATTGCATAAACTGTGCATATTTTGACCTGCCATTTCCGTTCGATTTCTTTTCCCTACTTGGATCGATTGTCGAAATAATTTCCTGCATCACAAGCGACTTGTTCAGCTTGTAACCCGTTGTCATGCTCAATAACCGTTACATGGCAAAGCTTGTCCACTACAACCACATCGACCACTTTCTGACCATCTACCTCTCGAATATCTTTGACGTAACTCAGTGCCATAACCGCGACTTGCTGACCAAACTGAGCCACATCGAACTTTTGCACTACCTTTTTTAGTTCAGCAGCGGGATAGGGTTCTTTTTCTTCAGTAGCTACCACGTTCGATGCCGACATTATTAAAAGTGCTGATGCAATTAGCTTTTTCATCGTATTTTCCCTCTACTTCCGCTCGATTACTTTCCTTCACTGTCCTTCGATGACAACACATCTTCTTTCGATGACAGCTTGGATAACAACGAATAGGACGTAACCACAATCAAGGCATTATCAGTAATGGTATTAGTACCATCCCCATCTCTATCCAAAACGCACTGACACCTGTTTGTTCTGCTGTGAACTCAACTTGTGCATCCAACGCCTCTTGCATTGCTCCATGTGAAATTGTCATACCTATCTCCTATCTTCTGAATTGTATTCGCACTCGTGTTCCCAATGCGGCTTAGGCTAAAGCGTTCTGTGTTTGGTCTGTGAAGTTGAGAGCGGCTGTTGGGTCATGAGGGAATGGACGTGCTGGTCTTTTGAAGTACATATGACATTCGTCCATGATAACGATGGGCTTTCCCGCACGTTTGTTTTTAAAGAAGGCACCTCGGGGGAGTTGATCATTTGGGTGGAGTTTGTGCAGCCACTCTTTAAACGCTGCCGTTTTTAATCGATACGCCTTGTCTTGTTCGGCTTTTTTCATAATACGTTTTAGTTGTGCCGTAGTGGGGCTCATTTGTGTATGCAACATCGCAGGTTCCTCATCGTTAGTTTGTTAGTGAGTCGTCCAGCAATGACAATGGCCAAGCATACGACTCGATTTGTTGGAAGGCGACTTCAATGTTGTTATGCAGCTCTTCTAGGCCCATCGATTTAGCACAGCGCTCTTTGGTGACAAGGACATCTTCTAGTTTGGCCTCTGCTAAGGATTGTTCGAGATTATCTCTGGTAACCTGTTTGCCATGATTTAAGCAATTCTCTCGATACTCAGCCACCAGCACGATATCAGCTGGGTGAGCGGTAACCCAATTTTCAATGACTGACATCTCAAGGTGGTTTTTACTCGCCATGAGTTGACCTATTTGACCGAATGCTACGATGACTATCGTTACCAATATTGCGAGGACTGATTTAAGGGTAAGAAACGTGATTTTCTTTAGCATTATGCTCTCTCCAATTGAGGTGATATCCACTTATAACAATTAAGGCTCGACACAATTTCAATTAACCGCAGAGATTCCGGTATTTATTTGCATTAAAGTTCGGTGACTTGTGCATCTTCGATGTCCTCCCAGGATGTTGAAACAGGCTTGGGTTCGGATAGGACGTCGTAGGAGCCATCGAAACGCTGCTTGGCGGCATAACCGATGTAGAGCTCACCGATACGTGGTTTGTTGTGGGAATCACTGTATGGGTTGACTGGCTTATACGGTCGGTCATTGAACAGCATGCCTATGACTTCTCCGTCTTGGTCAATGAGCCCGAGAAATTTGTTGCCGTTGTAGTGAACAGGCACCGCTGTAACGGACATTGCACTTGTCGAGATTTTGATTTCGCCTTTGAGTTGTGTTGCCATGCTAACCCCAAGTTTCATTGGTGGAGATGTGACGTTCTTGTGTTTGGGTACTAGCGACCCTCTTGGCCGCTAGTGTATGGGTATTGGTGTCGTAATTCCTACGCGGCTAGTGGTAAAGCGTAGTTCAACGGGATGTGCTTGATGTTGGCTGAAACCAATGCTTTTGCTACTGGTGGACAAACAGAATTACCACAGCGTGCAACCTGTTTGGCTTTGCTGATTTTCTTTCCATTTTGGTCAAATTGAAATTGATAGTTTTTTGGGAAGCCTTGAGCTAAGAAGAGTTCATGAGGCTCTAGCATTCTCATGCCGATATCGAGCACTCGATAGATAGCACCGTGCATCTTAACCATGACTTCGCCCTGAACGACAACAAGCCCAAATCGCTCTTTGGTGGTTAACGTGTGAACTGGCGTATTGATGTCAGTGCCGAAATTCGAACCGAAATACTTAATGAGAAAGCTGTTGACGATCCCTAAATGATTGCCACCTGCGCTCACTGTATGAGCCGGTTCACTCACGGTATGCCCAAGGTTGGTGCCTCTCATCTTAATAACGTGACTGGTAGTAACTGTGTCCACGTCTTCACCAAAAAGGCGATCATATTCAGCGCGTGTTCCTCCCCACTTCTCCGTTGACTGAATCCACTCTTCATACGTAGGAATGATGGATTTTTCGACGTTCGCTGTGACCAGTGCGTTGTGGTCGACGCCTGTAATGGTCGCTAGAGGATCATCGATACTCGCGCCAGCACAGCCCGTAAAGTGCTTGGCCATGAATGCTAACAGCTCTTGTTTATTGTCCTTAACCGATGTCGAGTCACTGTTCTGCTCGTTGGGATAAGCTTGCTCTAAATCGGCTGAAACGACTGCAAAATGACCCCCTTTCACCTGAGCGCAAATGGTTCTTAATGGCTCATCGATTGGCATATTGCGTTGACTGCTCGCATTGGCGTGTTCGGTAATGAATGGTCGTTGGTTTTTGTGTTCGACGATATAAGGCGCATCAGAATCAAAAACGAATTTTTGTAAGCCCTTCGCGATTCGAGCCATGGTTTTCTCTACCAATGGCTTTTTACGATTGAATATGGATTTTACAGGGATAGTCCAATCAATCACGTCGGCAGCAACCTTTTGTGGGGCTAATTGTTTATTGATTGCTGGATCACCGTGAGTGACTTCTGGCCATTCAATCGGTTGTCCGTCATTTCTCATGACCATAAACAAACGCTTTCTAATTGTTGGTGCGCCATAGTCACTTGCCACGAGTTCGCGGAAATCTACGTCGTACTTAAGCCCTTTGAAGAGTTTAAGTTTCTGTTTGATGTTGTATTGAATCCCGCATGCCTGTACGCACTCTCTCCATGAAGGGTCACGAGGAGATAATCCGACAGTGAGGGCTTTGATGAAATCTTCGAATGTCTCTCCCTTACGGTCAGGGTCTGGTCGCCAGTCGCCGTTGTCGTCTTGCAATAAGGGACCCCATGTACGGAATTCCTTAACGTTCTCAAGAAAGTTAACGCGGATTGGAACACGAAGCGCCCATTTGATGACAACCCAAGCTAACCCACGAATTGCTTGATTGACGGGCGTACCTCCTTTTGCAATGGAAAAATGGGTACAGTCGGGTGACCACCAAGCTAATCCAATCGAATTTCCGCCACTACGAAGCAAGGCTTCTTCTGGGTCCACATCCCAAATGTCCTCACAGTAATGCTGTGCATTGGGGTGGTTCATCTTGTGCATCTCGATGGCATCTAAATTATGATTGATCGCGATGTCTACAGAGCACCCTAAAACTTGCTCGATACCTGTACTGGCACCACCGCCACCAGCGAAAGAATCCAGTGCGACTTCGCCAGCTAATAAGCCAAAGGCTTTCCCCATACTTTTTGTTACTTGGTTTTTGTTCATTAGGGTTCCCATGGCTTACCTCCAAGTGGGCATTGTTTAATTGGCTGTTGCTGAGAAAAGGTCAGCAGTTGAATGAACAATTTAGCGCCCAATCTTCGGCTATCCCCCCGTTTCGTTGCACAGGGAGCATCAACCGATGAGTCGAATCATTTTAGGGGGGAGGGAAGGGAAGGGAAGGGTTCAGCATGAGCACAATTCATGATGAGTACTCACTCTTAAAGCCGTACTGTCTACTCGCTATGGCCGTAGGCTGTTATTCGCGGTCTAAGCGGGAGCAGGCTAATTGAAAACTCTGAACGCAGTCCTAGTGCGTCAAGACATGGAACAAAAAGCAATATTTAAAGTGGGACCGCAAACGCGATAAGTGCGACCCACACTTTAAATACTTTATTCGCTGTGCTCACAACGCAAGGCGTTCAAAAACGATACCCAAAGTCGGATAACATACTTTTAAACCATTCGTCGGACATGTCCCCAGGATCTTTGCCTGATGGCAAGGATACGGTTTGGTGCGCGAACCGAGCCAGTGTTTGGCCTGCCTCATCACCATCACATAATGCAACGACATGGAAAGGCAGTGTGTTTAGCCACTCTTTCAGGTGCTTCGGATTATTTCCTAGAACGGCCAATGCATTTACGCCAAGTCGATGTAAAGGCACAACATCGAAGACGCCTTCTGCGAGAAACAGCACTCGTTGTTTCAGATCCAGTTGCTCGACGCCAAATGCAGCAAGGCTGGTGGCCATATGTTCTTTCGACACATATGTGAAATATCGTGCTTGCTTACGGTGATCGGGTGCTGTGTGTTTTGGGGCAAACGGTCGGTACTGTTGATAACCAACGAGTCGTCCGGTTAGTGACCATAATCTAAATACAAAACACAACAACCTCAGTGTCGACATGTAGCCCCGAATATAACTCAGGCATCAAGCGTCTCTCTTTTAAATGTGCGTACATCACTGGGTGTTTATCACTCATATTGACCTCCGATTGTGTTGTGTATGTCTATTACGATCGTCATTAAAGCCGCCGTGTAAAACTCAGCCCCCCGTTTGGCACTCTATCTATTGTCAGGGTTGCACGCTCATCCAGATCGGGGGGAGCCGCTGTCATCACATTTTATGATTGGCCATAACTTATGTACCAAACATAACTTGGAGATTGACGATGATTAACTCTATCCAAAGCGATATTCAAAAGTTCACTGAAACAAGCAGTATGGAGCTCTACTTATCACTGGCTTTGTCTACCTGCCATCTCACCCAAGAAGACTCTGAACGCTTGAGCTTATTGAGTCAACAAGATGGCCCCGTTAACGCACACGTTTTAGAGCGTGAGTATGGTTACTTCATTAAGCTGCAAGCCGCTGACCCCGATGTCGTAATGAACACCGAAGCTCGAACGCTCAATAATATCGACGGGATGAGTGACGCCTTCAATCAAATCATGGCTTGGGCAACCGGCAACCGCATCGGCTTAATTGAATTCGACCGAGACGCAAATCAAATCCCTTTGTTTGAAACATTCGAATGGTAACTGCCAATTCGCTTAACCATTGGTGTACAGCCTAATGGTTTCTTTCCACCTATGCACACAACCCAACTACTAACTAATACCACTAAGGTGACGATCATGACAGACACAATTCCAATGCAAGACATCGACACAGCACCACAGACCCAAGACTTATTAACGCTAGGGGAACTTAAAGCCTTCATTGATGAGGCAATAGCGAACGGGAGTTCAGAGGCGACCCCTGTATATAACACGGGTATTGAAGGTGTTTCAGTGAGGCTCAATGACGCTGGTGGTCTGTGTCTCGACGAATACGGATACGAGCTCGACTAATACTGAGGTGACATATGAGCATTATTTTGTTTAGCAGCACGCATCATGGGGTATTACGTACCACATTTTCGAAACAGAGCTATCGAAGTCGTGCCATTTACATGATCATCGATGACAAGCCACCTCGGTTTGTCATCAATCACAATGTGTCGTTGGACAGTGGTCGTGTTGTACCTATCGATAACCTTGAGTGTGTGAAGCGTATGACTCAACAGTTGATACAGACTCAAGGGAGGTTCTTCGCGCTACATGGTAAGTTCGATGATCCGTTTGCCCTGTTGTCGTATATGCAGAAGTACCAGCTGACTTTCTCTGAAGACTCCCGACATCTCAAGGTAGCGGTATCGAGTGAAGGTTTTACTGACATCCGTGGCAACTTAGAGCAGCAGTCTTGTGCTTTCAGTTATCGGTTCTATTGCGATGACACGCTAGGAGAATGGCTAGAAAGGGCGCTTTGCGTTGATCCCAATACGATGAAGCATTGGGAGAGAATCGCATGAGCACACCACTTAAGAACCAACTTCACAAGGTCATTGAAGGGATGCGATATCAATTTGGGACGCATTCCTTTCTCGACATGTTCATTGACCATTGGTGTTTCTTGCACACGAACATGTACCCACCAAGCGAGGTGGTGATGGGGCAATTAAAAGCACCGGATGTCGAGAAGGATTGTCAGTTGATGACTCACTTGATCACGACATTGGCCGTTGAAGGCGGAGAAACGGATGTATTAGGGGATTTGCTGTCGAAGTACTCTAGCTTGGCGAAAAGTAATGACTTTTTTCCAACGCCGATAGAGTTAGCAAAACTGATGGCCGGTTTGAATCGCGGTAGTGTGAAGACGGATGGAGAGTCAATTTCCCTTTATGAGCCTTGTGTTGGCTCTGGTGCCATCACCTTGTCTTTCATTGAGAATGAATACTTTAATAACCTCGATAAGCCAAGCCCATTGGCGCACTTGTCTGTTTGTGTCGAAGATATTTCTGGGTTGCTGTGCAAAGCGTTCTTCATTCAGTTACTTCTAAAACTACAATATCTCGAACAGGCTGGTGGTAAGCCTGCACTTCCTGATAGCGTGTCCATACAGCAGATCGATGTCATTTCTAGAAACACAAGTAAGGTTCAATTTTACTTGGAGTCACCGAATCGCACAGGATAATACCTGGCGCAATTGAATAGAAAGAGTGGCGGGATAGACAAATATAAAGCCCAATCATTGTAATCGATGATTGGGCTTTACGCGTTCAGTCAATGAAGTGTAACGATTGAACTCGAATCTTCTGGTGCATATTGGACTAACCAGTTTTTGTATATGAAGTAGGATGAGACAGTGGATACATACTCATCGTTCTTCACGGCCCACTCCTGATAGGAGAGGTTTAATGAAGCGGTTTTTTTAGCTGCGCAGTATTCTGCTTTTAAAAAGGCAGTAAGGGATTCGAAACTGAAGTCTCGGATCTGGTAATGTTCCAAAAACATAATGATATTTTCATCAAACGTTTCAAATGGATTCGATGTGGTGTTTAGCTCGTGCGTATGATGTAGTTGCATAATATTAACTTAGTCTTCTTATCTTTTTGTTAAACCAGACTTACGTATGGCTATAAATGTTTAGGAAATGTTTAGACTTACACCCCTTTACTTTTAATCGGATATATCAACTTGTTTGCAACGTTTGACGTGGTTAGCTTTTTTCTTTGTTCAGTGCCTTATACAAAAGGCTTTACCCATCTTTCATTCAAGCTTTGAATGGTTGTGAGTGTTATATCTATTTTTTGTTATGTGATTATAGCATTCATTGTAAAGTCGTTTGCTTTACTAATGATATTGAACTTCCGTCCATGTAAAACAGTATGCAGATGAGTTTGGTTCAAAATGTCAATTAACGGAAAGAATTTGAAGACTTAGTATAAATTTTTGAATAAAGGTAACAATATAGCGACCGTTATAGTTCACCCGAGAGTTTCTCTAAGTCGTGTACTCCATTTCCTAACGCCATTTTAAGTGTTTTGTGTCATAGCACTCATATGCATTAATATCTGTTTACCAAGCAAGACAGCTTCCATCAAGAAAATAAGGTATAATTTGGACTCATTCTCATAAAAGAGACAGGGCGGATTTTGGTAATCCCAACCTTACTTCCGTTTTTCAGTGTGATGATGAAACAAACCGATTTCGTTTCATGAAATTAAACCTCAAACCAACTACGGTTACCCCCCGTTTAATCCATGAACCCTTTTGAATGCTTGGACGATTCATACATCGGGGGGATACGGGCAAAAGGACTTACATAATACTCCCATCCACACAATGAGAGAGGTAATTATGGAACGTTTTAAAGTTGTTGATTCAATTTCTAAGTCGTTAGATCGAGGTGAGGCCACGTTCATTATGACTGCCAGCCCAAAGGGTAATGATTATGTGTATTCTGTTGGTCTATCCGTCAGCACGGATAATCAGTTCGAGATCGCCCTCACGGGTTTAAGTCCAGATCAAATGCACTTCTTTGGTAATCATTTTGCTAAACACCTCAAAGAACGTGTGATTGAATTAGATGAGCCTATCACTTATGTTGAAGAGGTATTCAATGTGCCGGTTGCGTTGGTTAAAGTGTCTCAGGACTGTATGCTCGATGGGACGTTCACTGTCGCTGAAACCACACTGGGTATGAATGACAAGCAAATTCCGATGTTTCAACTGGTTTTACCCGATCCCAATGGCCGCTTTCCATGGCAAGAGGGCGTTGATGCAAAGTGGAAGTCATATCAAAGTATCTTCTTCGATGTGGCTCAATTTGAAAAATTGTATAACTAAATACTGGCAAAGTCGTGTCACCATGATTCGACTGGTATTAGACCAAGGATGGACACTATAAATCAATGAACAGCTATGTAATTCCATGTAGTAAACGGGCGGGATCTTATTATATCCAGATCCCGACTGTTTGGTCTGATAAGCCACTTCTAAAAGAGTACTTTTCCAGTTCCCGATATAAAAACCCCGAAAGGGCTGCACAGCAACAGGTGAAAGCGTTATTGGCTCGCATCTACGGCGACAGACGCGCTTTATTGATACATTCGAACCCACAATGGGTACAGAAACTTAAATATGGGTGCCAAGTGTCGGTAAGAGAATCTAGGCTCCATTCTAGAGGAAAAACCTACGATGCCTTTGACTTATCTTGGACCGAATTTTCATATAATGAACATGGGAAGTGGTCGTCCAAACGAAAGAGAACGTCAAGGATGTTTAATGCAGTGAATAAAGTAGAAATCGCCCACAAAGTATCTTTATTTATGGCCGAAATTCGTGCAGAGACAACGGCCAGTATCCTTCATGAATCGGCATTAAATTTTGAGTATGACCTGAGTGAGTCTACCCACCCCGAGAGTTAAGAATCGAGAGGGTGGGAAGTCATTCCACAGAAATTGGAGTGACAGAAATAGAAAATATCTGTTCGTACCGCTGCCTATTTAAAGCTCGGTTTCTCCGCTATACAAAAGAACCCCATTCTCACCTTAGAGCAGGCTTCCAAAAAAGCTTCTGCTTCGTCTCGACTGACCGTGTAATTATGAACATGGAGCGCTTTGTAATGAGTAGGAGTGATCACGTCAAAATGCTTCAGTACCCAGTCGGGCATCAAACACTTAATTGAGCGTTTCATGGTATTGATCCCACCACCTTTAGCGCCAAGCTCTTTCATTTTGTTTTCTAGATATTTTCCTTCTGCAACAATCGCGAGAATGCGCTCATCCGGTGTTTCAAGTGAGTAATGTGGGATTTGAACTAAATGCTGGTGGTCTGAGTGACCATTTTCGCTGGGCAGTTGGTTTTGGTTAGGCTGACCCGATAAGTATCGTTGTAGCTCAACTTCAGGTGAAAAGTTTACCATTTCTTTGTGGTGCTCAGTAAGATCCCCATCAATCAGTCCCCGTGATTCGTATAGGCGTTTTAACTTATCAGCCACTTTCTTGCAGCATTCCGCATCGAACTTATTCGTTTCATGGTCCGTGAGAGACACTTTGTGCAAAATGGTATGTGCGTCAGCTGCTGTGTCGCTGTCGAAAGATACAGGACGAAGATGTTTCAAACTGAGCTCACCGGCGTGTGTATCATTTTCATTTCCTGTTTTCTTATTACTCATAATGACACCCAACTGCATTAATATTAAATAATAAAATTTTGAGAGTTTTCAACATAATAATTAATAGTAATTAAGGGTTTTAGTATTGGCAAATCACCAAATAAGATATTGCTGTTTACCGAATTATGTGCATAACCATGACTAATGTAAGGTAATTTATAGATAGCTTTTTTGTATGTTTTTTGTGTCTACATATCAATGACTTGCATTTCACATATACACAAGCATATGATTTTGTTGACTGAAATTCTGCTTAGGTTTGAATCACGTCACATTTATTGGGAAGGGGTTTATCGATGAAATGCCTTTACATCCTCTCAACAAAAGTGCAACGCGCCTCACAGTTTAAGCTCCCAGTTAACGATTCTTACTAGGGTGAAGACGCATCCGAGATAAGAAATTTCCCATTTACCCTGCCTGTCTTTGCCTGATTTTCATTACCATATTATGTTATCGCATACGGGCGACGTCTATTTTTTGCCACCCCTCCACCAGCGACGAACCGACGTTCTTGCACCACCTTGCCAGCAGAAGAGGAGTGTTGATTGTCTTTCATTGAACAACCAACACTCCATTTGTCTATCTAAGCTCCATCTCGCTGCCTGAGTCTAACTTCATGGCAGTTTTCGCTAACACCTCAGCCCAGAAATCGGAACTCAGGAGCTTCATCATGCTGAACTTAGGCTTGGTGTAGTTCTGTATGTCCGTCACTTGGTACTCATCACGCAGATTTTCACGGATCTCGAAATGGGTTTGAATGTCGTCGGCAAATCCGATTTCAACGGCCTCTGAACCTGTCCAAATGTAACCAGTGAAGATGTCCGGGTTGTCTGTTTCCAATTTCTCGCCACGACCTTCAATTAACGCTCCTTTGAACTCCTCAAATAATGGCTGGAGGACATGTGACTCTATGTGCTCTGTTGCTTCAGGGTTCTCGGGTAAAAACGGGTCCAGCAAGGCTTTGTTTTTACCCGCTGTGTATGTCCGTCTTTGAACTTGAAGTTGTTGAATGAGTTTGTCGAATCCCCAGGTATCCATTCTGACACCGACACTGCCGATCAACGAGTTTTTATGGGCATACACTTTGTCTGCCGAGGAGCTGATGTATAAACAAGCCGACGCACACATTTCACCTATCGAAAAATAGACCGGCTTATTGGTAGTTTCTCTCATGGACATTAAAGTCCTATGTAATATCTCGGCCTGCACTGGGCTGCCACCTGGTGAGTTCGCTTCAATCAAAATGGCATGAGCCAATGGATCTTTCATGGCTTTTCTTATGCTTTCTGACAGGATAGTTCCATCAGCTGTCGGACTGCCTCTCTCTACGGCTCCCTCCAGTTGTATGAGCGCTATGTGCGGAACCGGCATGTTGAAATAGTGACTTCGGTATATGGTTTGACCGACCGCGAACAACACACCAAAAACAATGAAACCAACCTTAATCCGATTTAGGTTGTGAATAGACCGGTATCGCTGCGTAAACTCTTTGAGGTTTTCTCTCAATGACTTTGGTTCTTGATTCTTCTTTTTAAATATCCGCATGTTATTGATTACCTATGTCTGTTTAAAAGCGTTGGAATTCACGCATGATCGTGGTGGTTAATAGGATGCATAAACCAATGAAAAATAGGGGTAAATATCGCCAGAATCCGCCATCAATGATGGGGACAACAAGGAAGACCCATAGTGAAAAGAGAATGATGAATATCATGCGAAAGGCCATTGCCGCTATTTTCACGTTGTGCTGTGTAAAGGCGTAGATTCGCTTACGATATTCGTAGTAAGAATCACTCATGAACGCGAAGATAAGCACCCCGCCTAAAAGAAGCCATTCCATGAGTACGTTCAGTCGAAGTATGCTGCGATACCACCACATCTTTGTGTTATCCACCAGCCGCTCTGATATACCTGCAATAAAGACCCCGGACCCATTTGTTTTTTCAGGTTTGATATAAAATCTATCAATGACATTGGAGATGCCCGTATCGACCATCGTCGTCTGGTATTGACCGTTTACACGGTCGAACACTATTTCTGATTGCTCTTCGGTCATTGTCGACTGAACAATGGACACCTCATCGATGACGTCGGCTCTAAATTGCTCCGCTGACATACCAAACCAGCAATACAACAAAGAAAAGAACCAGATCATAAACCCCAACCTTACCCACGGGTTTAGTATCGAGACACCATCACCGAGTAGGGCTTTGTTACCTTCGTCGATAAAAGATTGGGTATCATGCGCCATGAGCAGCCTCCAATATCTTTTCAGGTTTGAGTAACAGGTCTAACAAATTCACCGAGCGAGGGTCTTCGAAGGCGTAGGGTGCGATACCCATTGTATTGAGTTCAGGACGACCGAAGAGTTGAGGGAGCAGTAACAGGCTCAGTTGGCGACAATGTTTCTCGCTCTCTGAGGTTAGTTTTCTGTCAATGACTTCCATGCAACATACGCGGCTGGACGTAGCAAAGTCTGAAAATGAACAGCGAATCGGGTCCCAGATTAGGTCGCAGCCTGCCTTTGTGTCTTCTGATGTGACCATGACTTTGAATAGTTCTGAGGTTCGGTCAAACACTTTCAAAAAGATGTGCTTGAAGGCGACTTCCTTGCCGTGTGTCTCATAATGCTCATCCCATGTATCGGCCATCTCTCGCAATACCACGTCAAGTAAGAGTTCTTCTTCTCCTTCATTGAAAGAAGCTGGCACAACGTCACCGAATAACCTCACTACTCGCATTTGAACCTCACCAAGAGACGGCCAAATAAACGCTTGATAATTCAATCGCTCGCTCAACTCTTTATCGATCGTTCGATTCAGATAAACGCTGGCAGTAATTTTTTTGAATTTGGTCGATACTTTCATAATATTTCCTTAACGTGGCTCTACAGGCAGGCGGAGTAGGGTTTTATTTCCATTTGAGAAGCTGCATATAGCTTGCAAATTGGGTAAGGCCGATACCATGAACGGTGGAAATAAACTGCGCTCTTCTGATGACTCACGTACACCAGAACCTGAATTGAATGAAGAGACGGAATCTTGTGTTGAGGCGCTGTTTGAAATCATCTTTTGATGCTTTCTTAGATCGGCAGCCCCCATCTTTTCTGATACATATTCACGAGTTACTTTGCCTTCACATCGCATGGCGATGGTATTGGCACACAGCTCGGTTATCCTATCGGCGGTCGCTTGCGAGGTTTTTTCTACGATGTCGGGCATGGACTGTGTACTTAAGTACAGTTCGTATTTGGACTGACGACCGACGGCGAGTAAATTCAGGATTGGATCATTAAGTGCGTTATGGGCTTCATCGACCATAAAGCAAACCTCTGGCTCTTCTCCTGTACCAAAGTTATAACGTTCAGCTGACGATGCCGCTGCAGCTGCCGACACAAGCTTCGATAAGGTGCCTGAAATCACTGGGTCTGTTAAACCGTCTGTGGCGCAGTACAGCACTCCACCTGTGTTTGATAACTCGCGTAAATTGACGACGTTCGGTTGGTTGTCCGATAAATTATTTAAATCAGGGGACAACAATGTATCTAGAGGCGCCGAGCAAAGTTGTTCCAGAATTGCATTCAGTGAGCCAGTTTTGGTGCTCACTTCAGACGATTTTTTATGGAAGGCGTCAATGATCCCTGAAAGTTGAGAGCAAGGTTTGTCTTTAGCCATGACATCGGAATAATACATGATCATATTTTCAAGCCAGTCTTGCGAGCCCATGGCTTTGATGCGACCGTTCATTTGGGCTTTCCAGTCCACACCTATTTCTTGACTGAAGTACGTTTCACACGTTTTCTCTACCAGACGTACTAGACCTTCACGCAGATAATAATGAAGGGTACGAAGTGTGAGTCGTTCACCGATGTATTCCGCTGCCTGAGTAATTTGGTTTACACGTTCCCAACAGAATTGTTTAAAGACTTCCCCAGAAGAGCCGCCCGTTGGAATACATTCAACGACACGGGTTGCCAGTTCCGATGTTCGGTTATAGTTGGCTAGGCAATCAACAACGACAGATTCAGATGGCCGTGCGGGGGCAAAATAGTAGAACTGGTCCCCTTTACCCTGACGCTCCATCTCTGCTTTCAACCCATTTCGCATTTCCGGCGTATTTTTTGGGTCGATGATGATGAGCAAGCATTTTCGCTTTGACCACAGTTTGTTTAATGCGATTAACTTTAACAACGTTGTTTTGCCTGAGCCTGGAACGCCGTAGATGATTGTGTGTGCGCGGCCTACATCATAATGCACAGTCACATCTTTCTCGTTGCCCAAGGCCATGAGGAATGGCTCCCCACCTAATGCTTCGTTCAGAACAGGGTTATAGGGGATCAACTTCCTTAAATATAAAGGCACTTTTTGGTCGCGGCGTGCAGAAGGGAGGGCATTGATTTTATACATATTGATGGCGTGCTCTGGCCCCCAATTAAAGCCGGTCCCTAAGTACATACGGTCTTTGTATTTCTCTGCCTTCTTTCGAGTGTCTTCCAAAGACTCTATATCCAGTTTGTTCGAACACAATCGAGCCTGCATCTTTAGAATTGGCCATGCTTCAGAAGATCGTTTGGCGGCCATGACAAAGCTGGTGGCCATACCTAGCCCTGTCAACATCACCGTATCGGGAGCCGGTGTCTCAGTGAATAGGTTGTACAATGCTTGATATCCACCAGCGACACTGAAAAAAGCACCCGAAGCCAGCCATGCGCGAGCTTGTTGTATCTCAAACACTTCACGGAAGTAGTCTTGAATATCGTCATACAGGGGTTTTGTCTTTGACTTAAACATCAGAAGCGACTCCATTAGCAATTAAGTTCAATTCTTTGGCGAGGTTTGAATCTAAAATTAACTTCTCTTGCTCGCTGTTAATGGTGAGCTTTCCTGCAAAGAAATCGAGGTTATCCATACGCTCTGGCCTACCATAGTCATTGAAATTTTTAATTTGATCTAAGAACAGTTTTTCGCCCACACCGAACAGTTCTGCGAAGGCTTTGACGCAACTGCTGTCCAACTTGATGTGCTCTGTCGCGTCAATGCCCAATATTTTCCCTGGTTCTATGTCATCTCCGAAGCGGTCAAAAAAGGCCGTCGTATTCATTTCCATGTTGGTCATCTCTACAAGACAAAGAACCCACGTTTTGTGCGCGTAGATCGCATTTCTTGAGCTGTAGCTGACAATGGAATCACCATCGGTCTTACCATTGGATAGCGCCCATGCCATCACATAACATAGGGTTCTTAGGTCTTTATCAGACACATTTTTTAAAGCGGAAGCTCTTTGCTGTGCTTTCTGTGTTTGGGACTTACGCCCTTTAGCTGCGGTGGCTAGAGGTTTGGACGACGGTGCCTGAACCGGTTTGTCGTCAGCTGCGTTGATGTTCATGCCATCCCATACACTAGGTGCCGCATTGTTTTCTTCCACCGACTGATTTGTTTCATTTTCGAACACGATTGTTGGCCCACTTGTCTTTGACGGTGAGTTTGCCTTTGTGGTGTTCGTCTTAGTCGCTGCTTTTTTCGTCGCTGGCTTTTTCGTTGCTTGAGGTTTGGGTGCTGGTTTCTGTGCAGGGACGTTGTTTTGAGCAGGAACGTTTTTCTGTGCAGGAACGTTTTTCTGAGCAGGAACGTTTTTCTGAGCAGGTGTCGCTGTTGCTGGCTTCCCATTGTTGCTCGTGTTGGCCGGTGCTGGTGCTGTTGCATTGATCTGCTGCGGGGTCGTTGTCGGTGATTGATTTTCAGCAGCTTGCATGAGTTCTTCAGGTGGTTTTGGTAGCCCCGGCAAATTCAACGAACGAGCTTTATTACGATTTACTTGGGAGCCTTGTTCTGGGTCCAAGTTATAAAGGGTCTGAAATGGGTTATCTTTTGGCTCGGTATAATCCAAGCTGCCTTTGGCGTCGATTGTTAAGCGTTCGCCCATGCTAGAAAATTCGATGTAACAGTCTTTAAGGTTAGGTGGGCGTAATTCACCTTCGAAGACCAAATCTGGATAACTGATACGAACGATATCAACTTGTCGCATCTTCCCTTGCTTCGCTGTAAATGTGAGCCTCACAAAGTCTGACTCTTCATGCATCGGCTCCACAATACCTAGCTCTTCCATCTCTTGAACTACGATACCAATGTTGGATTCAATTCTGGCTAGGTGACCCGAGTTGCTAGAATTAGCGTTCATGTGGCTGATGATGTCTTGCACGCCATTTCGGTAATCGAGGTATACCTCCCCATCAATGACATACATGCGAGCACCGATTTCATTGACTTTGTTCCAACGGTTTTTTCGTAAATCTCGGATGGCCGAGATAATGCCGTGACTCTTACCGGCTTTACGCTGTCCGATGAGTTTGTGGAATTGGGTTCTACGATCTCGTTCGGCACTGAGCGCATCGGCACGGCGCAATGGTTTCTCGATATACCCTTCCTTACGGGCATAGTTCTGCAGCGCGTCAATGATTGGTCCTGAAAGGTTATCGTTAGATTGATATAACCAGCGCTTTGCTGTGTCACTCAGTACTCTGTCTAATAACAGCACTGACAGCTTCTCATGGTAATGATTAGCACGGCGTGGATTCCAGCTAACGGTGTAGCGGTCAATACCATATCTTTCACTGAATTCGTAAATGGTTTCAATTTGTGGGTTCCAAGTGGTATCCAGCTCTTTCCCCGAAACCCTCATGTCAGAAATGACTTTCCCTGCATCATGCAACAAACCTGTTAACCATGCGGCAAAGCGCCATCGCGGTTCTCGTAGCATCTCCTCATCTTGGAATCCGATAGCCAAAGGTCGAGAGCCCTTCGACATTCTTAAGGTCATTAAGGCAACATCTAATGAATGACGAAGTAGGCCGCCAACTTCATTGTGATGATGGTACTCACTAGCAGGCAGTAGGTGGAAAAATGAAATCACAGAACGGATCGCATGCATGTACGTGTTCATAAAGCATGGAGTCAGGCTTTTATCTGTACCTTCGAGCATGCCTACGGCAAGGAACGTTTCCTTAATAATGCCTCTATAAGCGAATAAAATGTCCCCCTCCGTTAAGACAGGGACACCATCTGGCGTCGGCGGGTATTTGATCATGCTTGCGACTTCTTTCTGCAAGCGAGTGATCTCCTGCTGCTGCTTCAAAATAGTTTCACTGGCGAACTCCTCATGCAGCTCACCAGTTTTCAAGCGTAATTTCTCTTTTACGATAATTGCACTTTGAGTTAATTTTGATCTGACGCCATCAAACATTCGCATTAAGCTGATTCCTGTAGTGACTCATCGGATTTTTGAGTTATTACGGCTTGAATTTCTTCCGCACTCAGTGGGTCTTCGTCTTCGCCTAATATCTCAGCGCCACCAGCATGAATATCCACCGGTTCTGCTTCTTGCTCAGTTTCAGCTTCATTCAATGGAGCCGACACGTTATCTGGCTGCTCATCGGTGACCTCTTCAACCACCTCTACTGGTTTCAACTTTTGATTGATTTGTTGATTAACGCGTTGGTGTGTTGTGCCGCGACCAGTGTCTAGCGAGCGAAGTTGGTTGGTAATACGGAACACGTCGTTAGAGAAGCGCGACATCGTAGAAGCGAGTTTGATTTTCGCGTACTTGTAACGTTCTTCGTCGACATCGCCTACCATCCAAAGTACTTCCATGACCGCCATCGAGTTGTCGAACTTTCGAATGACCTGCAACACACGTTGGAAGACAGGGTGGGTCACATCGATGACGACTTTGTGGTTATCTGGTACTTCGATTTCAGGAAAAGGTACATTGCGATTTTGTTTGCGGTATTTACGCTTCACTGCATCAGCCTGTCTTGCAAACTCACCTTGACCTTCTTCCAAATGTTCAAAGTTGGTTTCAAAGATAGACACTACCGCATCACGGTTTTCATCGTTGTCTTCGGTGGACTCGTACAGCGTCGCAATTCGTTGTGTTGCGCCAACCAATTGACCGCCTTTTTGACCTAAGTAGCGGTACATTGTCTCGCTTCGACACACGATTGAAACGGGGATGTGGCGTCGCATTTGCTTAAATTCAGCCATGGTGATTCTCCTTAGAGATTGATGAGTTCTGGGTAATGGTCAGCGATGACCTTTTCTAGCTCGCCTATTTTTCGGTTGTATTCCCTGCTTAGTGGGAGCCCTCTATCTGCAATGAAAATGCTGAGTAATACGCGTCGTTCCTCTCGAAGCGTTTTATAGCGCTCCCTTAATCCGAGGTAACGTCGTGTGGGTGGACTGATAATTTGCTTAAATGTTAGGAACTGCTTTAATTCCCAATCCCTCATGTATTTTTTACATTGTGATTTGGAAAAAGGGTGGGTCAGCACTTTGTAGGGAATCTTGTTCTCTGACTTGTTCTCGTACTTCGTCGCGAACTTAGGAATTTCATAGTATTTCTCTGAATTCGGAATCTTCTTATCGGGATCAAAGTGATACGCCTTCTTTTTTGTTGTTTTGTTTAAGCGGCTCATGTCACGCATTCGAAGTTCAAAACACATCACCTTCTCCCAACCGTCCCTGTCTTTGGTGTAATACTTAGTCCCAATCAGTACATGGCCTGTATTGGCGAACGTGCTTCTACGGTGGTAAGAATTGTCTTTGATAATTGTATGGTTCTGTTCGAGCTGAGGTTTTCGGTAATACTTGTCAGCCAAGTCTTCCATTTCGGCTATAAGTTCACCGGCTTCGGCATAGACCGCCTTCAGTTCCATTGCATTACGTTTTAGGTTCTTGGTGAGCAAACCCAATTTTAGACCTGCATGGATATCGTCTTTTTTAACCTGAACATCAGCCTCAATGTCCTCAGTAAGAACATCAAGTTCGTCTGTTTGAACGTCAAGGACATCCGTCTGTTCATGCATAAACCCTGTCTCCTTCCCAAATGGGGTATTGGTTGATACTGCATGAATTAAATCGACGTTTTTTCAAATAAGGGACGAATTTTCGCTAATAGATTTCAGAATTGCTTTTCGAATAGGGCAGGTCTGCGGGTGTTTTCGTTGGTATGAACAATGGTTCAATCATGAATGTCGTAGCGACGAATTTGAATTTGTTTAGCCTAACGCTTTGTCTCGTTATGACAGGGAAGGGGGACTAGACATGACCAGCGTTCGTGGAATTCACGATTTGAGCTCGTGCAGTCGCTCAACTCAATTTCTCTGAATGACATTGGAACTAATGACTTTCCACCAGCTCCTCGGCTGGGAACCGGCGGATGACCAGCACCCAAGAATTTCTTCCGGCGCAGATGTCGATTCCCATGTCTTGCACTGACACGGGATGATGTGTCCCGGCACCAGCGCCGGTTTATCACCCGAGAACCTGCTGGTCACGAGTATCACCTGGGCCTCGCTGGTATGAAAATTATCAAACTCAATGTCATTGCCTGACACTGAATGCAATAAACCTGGCACCAGCTCCTCGGCTGGGAACCGGCGGCTGGCCAGCACCCAGGCGCTCGCTCCGGCGTAAGTATCATTTCCCCATGTCTCGCACTGACACGGGATGTTATGACGCAGCACCAGCGCCGGTCTTTCACCCGAGAATCCGCTGGTCATCGTGAGTTGAGAATCCGTCAAAGACAATTGGCTTGAACACCATTTTCTAGATTGTTTAGTAATTAATTCATATTCATTGTCACCCCGAGAAATTGAACCGTCTCGGGCAACGACTCAATCTTGGGTCGTACCGTTCGGCTTGAGATGATTTTTGGATATTTATATTTATTTTTTTGTTTTTAAGAAGGACTGTACCGCTCAGGATTCGATTTCAATGTCTTGGTTAGACTCTTTCCGGTTAGCCAGTGGTCATTGATTCACTCTCGGGCTGGGTCGAATCATATTCTTAGGATGTCACGGTCGATGAAAGATGCTCGGGCAGGGTCGATTCTGATTCTTAGGATGTCACGGTCGATGAAAGATGCTCGGGCAGGGTCAATTCTGATTCTTAGGGTGTCACGGTCAATGATTAACTCTCGGGCAGGCTCTTTTCTAAATTGCCATGCGCCAGCGACCTCTCCCTTGGCGGGAGCCTTTTTTTTAGCTCCCCCTTTATAATACTACTATACGGAGGGTGGTACACCACCACTAATATATGACAAAAGGCCGAATTTTCGCGTGAATTTTCGTTGTCACCAGTCGCTTTTTCTTCTTTTTGATACCACCCCATGTATATGTAGGAGATATGACCACCACTCTCATAAAATCCTTATTTTCAAATTCCCTACATATATTGAGGGGGGTGTCGGACCTCCTGTTTATTAGTAGGCACTAATGTTCTGATGGTTTAATTTTAATCGAATTTTGATACCACCATTGATATATGTAGGGACGGTGATGCCAAATTCTGGAACGAACTGTCGTTTTATGGTGGTTGATTAGCAGTGAAGATCAGAACTAGATTACTTTCGTTAAGGCGCGTCGTTGAAAATAAGGATTAACAGAACCACTCAAAATGTGTATGTCGGTTGATGGGCGTTCTTTTGAGTAATGATTTTCGATTTCTGGCTAATTAATTTCAAGAACGAGCAAATCTTCCCATACAATTCCCAATCCCACCAAAATGGAAACGATGTTATGCAATTTTTTTCAATTGTTTCTACAAATGTCATTCCTTAACCGATTTATTACGGTGTTTATCAATATTTCCCAAGCATCTCGATTTTCCTCATACGCAATACAATTTTATTCGATTCATGCACGATATTTTTCAACAGCTAACAATAAACATGAAAAATGCCCTCACTAATTGCTAAACCATCATCAATTTTTGTGTATCACTAGGTTTGACATCAAGACAAATGATCGGAGTGATTGATTATGAACAAACAACTGGAAGTTGCAGCGATAGATGTAGGCTTTGGAACCACCTGCGTTGCATCTGAAATAACAGGCGATCACTGTTATTACCATTGCTTCCCATCAAGAGCTGTAAAGGTGAATCCTACAGAGCTGAAGCGACTGGAATCGTTTGGCACAACTCAGCGAAATACGGTTTTAGTGAACATTGACGGAAGTAGTTATGAAGTGGGGCCGGGAGTTTTGTCAAAAGCAGCTGACGCCAACGAAAGACTTCTTAATAAACGTTACATCTCAAGTCCGGCTTACAAGGCGCTGTTTATCGGTGGCTTAAGTCTATTAAAAACGGATTGCATTGACTTGCTGGTGGCTGGTCTTCCATTAAACCAACTTGATCGTAAAGATGAATTACTCAATTTTATGATTGGTGAACATCATGTGGATGGGCGAGTGATCCGAGTCAAACAGGCACATGTATTGCCGCAGCCACTTGGCGCACTTACTTATCATGCAAAGTCAGAAGCAAAGAAAATGAACTGCGGGATTATGGAGGCGCTTGGGAACCGAGCGAGAGTTACTGTTGATCCAGGTTATGGAACAACCGACTTCTTGACTTCTACGGGGCTTACAATCGACGAAGAACGTACAAAGGCATTCGAACTAGGTCAGGGGAAAATTCTCAGAAGCCTGAGCACCTACCTGTCTGAAATTTTGGGTACATCAATCGGCACCGAATTGGTAGACAAAGCATTCAACACGAACAAGCTTGAAATATTTGCTGAAGCGTATGACTTCCCTGTCGCTGATGGTGTCTTTGACTGCTTGCCGCTGATTGACAGTTTGTGCAATGAAGCAGTCGATTTGCTTACTAACATGCTTGGTGAAGCATCAGACATACAAGAGTTTATTGTTTCTGGTGGTCCAGCTCCAGATTTCGCGAGAGCGCTAGAACGTGCATTTCCGAGACATACTGTGAAGTTAGTCGAGAAACATGAAGTTGCTGTATGCCTTGGTTTTGCTGAGTTAGCTAGACAAATCGCGGGTGTTAATTCAAACAAGGTTGCGTAGCTTATGAGTAATAGTATCGATGTTAACCTGTCGACTTGGGTGGAAAGGGGAGCTATCGAGATCCCCGATAGTCCGAAGTTTAAGCGCATCATGTTGCGACGAATACTAAACAAAGGCGCAGTGATTAAGCGATTGCACGATTCAAACTGGGAAAAGATATCATCACAAGTTGAGCTTACAATGCCGTTCAACGGCGAGAAGCTTAATGAGCGATTTAGAATATCTAAACGTGATTTCCCAGTTTTGTTGAGCGAATTGAATCATTGTGAAAACCGAAGTTGGTTACTACCAATTCTTTTCCAATTGGGACTGTTATATCACCAATCTGGTGAAGCAATTATTAATCGATTTTTGGGTAACGTGAACACCAACAACGAACAAGGTTCTTCCCAAAATTCTCCACAGATACCTGAAGCTAAATCACCACAGACAGACCCAGCAGATTTGGTATCTACGGAACTGGTTGATAACTTGACTTCAAGCGGATTAATCAGTTGATTTTTCGCATAGCACATTTGCAATAAGTCAAGACTTAATATTGAGAATGTGTATGTTTTTTTGTAATCATTGTTGTGATTTTATACATTTATGCAATAATCCAAGAGTTCACTAAAACAAATTGCGTATTATGGAATTCGTAATTTCGTATAAATGAACACAACGTCAATACTGTAAACGCAACCTAACAACGCTCGTGGTGAGCTTAGTAAGGTGTTTGAAAGGTCAATGTTGGGATCGCTCAAACTGCGTAAAAAGCATGGAAGATTTACTTATGAAACGTCTAGGCCACATGGCAGCCGTGCGTGCAATTTCCGCTCGCATATTGTCAGCTGCACACCAATCTGTTTTAACTAACAGAGAATGCTCCGCTCAAATTAACTTTCTGACTAACATCGACGTAGATCGATTTATAAGTATCGAGCCCGATACTCTAGAGAAGTTTGCAGAGACGCAGCATCATATCTTTACCCTTGCCCCATTACGTTCTGGCTGCACCAAACAAACAGGTTTATCGGTTCTTAATACCGCAATTGAAACAGGCCAGTTTGAAAATTATCGAACACGATTGAACGCTTATCTCAATGTCACTTCTGAATCTACACCTTCTACCGATGAGATGAGTTTTCAGTGCCAATCACTAATTCTCGCAATGCACAACCTCGCTCAAACAGATCCGCATTCTGCGATGATTGAGCTAATGGCAACTCAACAAGAAATCACTAAGTTTGCTAGTTTTGAGTTGTTTCAAATTGTCAGGTTCACATCTGCCGGTATCAATCCTTTCGTATTTCACGAAGGTACTGAAGCTGAGATGTTGAATGCCTTAGAGACTCATGAATTTAAAAGTCACAATGTCGGCGTAGAACGCATTCGTATGCGTACCTTGACCGATATGATCTAAATTCAGTCTGTTCACAATTTGAAAGGATAGTCATATGTCCGAGATACAATTATCCACAGCGTCTCAAATGGCGCTGAAATTGGAGACGCGAGCACTCGATCTTGTACGCTTTGGTGCAAACGCAGCCACAATTAAAGACCTTTTAGGTTCAGTGCCTAAGTCTGCTCAACATGAGCTTTGCCGAATGCAGACAGACTTTAAAAAATCAAGAATGGGTAAAGATGCGAGCTTTCTTCATCAAGTACCGGAAGCGTTTCCCATCTCGAATAAGCTTTGGGCTTATTATTCAATCCTCTCCAATGACCCATCAGTGAAGTTGCCGCTTCAAGACAATATCGACAAGATGCTTGATGCTTATGCAAGAGTATTTGATGAATCGAGTGAAGACATACGTGCTTACGTGAATTTCAATCGATTTGTTCAACTCCTTCATCGTATCGGTGACGGTACGATTCACATTTTCAAATGTGAGTGTGGGACAAAATATATTGGCCACACTGAAAGACCTGGTACTGGTTGTGCTCACTGTCGTGCAGAAAGAGCGAGAAATCGTCGTAAAGCCAAAGCCGCTGAGGTATAGATTATGAAATCGAACTATCTAGGCTTATCGATGTTATGCGCCCTTGCATTTGCAGCTACCGCGACGGCAGATGCAAATTTCGTCAATGATAAAAGTGCCGCTCAAGGTTGGCACTTTTATGGGGAGCCTGAACCAGAAGAACTCAAAAAGCCCGTGCCTCCACCAGTCCCTATTGCCCCTCCAAGTGCAGCAAAATCTGGTCCTGAACCTATGTCGACGAAATGGATTCGAGCGCACTTTATGGAGTTTGTTGGTGAAGCAATTAATGACCCTACTCCGGAGAACATCCAACGAGCCCGATACATGCAACGTGTGATTATGGACAAGGCGACTGCTTTTAGGGAAGCGTGGATGCAAGATGTCATCAACAACCCTCTTCTTGATGAAACACAAGCAAGGCCAACATCGAGTTTTGCTCTTAATGCTAAGAATGAAGCTAAGAATCGTGCAGAACAGGAAGTGGTTCAAGAAGTAGCAAAACAAGCGGGGTTATGGTTCTTTTTTGAGAGCACTTGTGATTACTGTAAACGCCAAGCACCCATTGTCCAACGCCTCATGAGCAAATATGGCTTTAATGTAAATGCGATCAGCATCGATTTAGCGCCAATGGAAAATGGTATGTTTCCTGAGTATCAACCGGATACCAAGCAGAAGTATAAAGAGCTAGGCGTTCAAAGAGTGCCTGCTTTGTTTTTAGTTGGTAATTCCGGTGAGTTCGTAGCGCCCATTTCACAAGGCATTGTGACTGAAAGTGAAATAGTCAGATTGGTTCTTATTCAGGCAAAGACGGCCAATGTTATTTCAGAAGAACAATTTAACGACGCGTCGGCAGTTGAGTCACTACAGCAAATTACACGATTTGAAGATATTGATGAAGAAAGAGCCTTAACAGACGCAAACTATCTAGTTGAAATCTTAGAATCGAACCTCAAGGCACAGCAAGGTTACTAACTTTATCGCGGTTAAATGGAGCCTGTTCATTAGTTAATGAGCAGGCTTTTTTATATCAGTTGCACGTTAATTACCGAAAAAAGGCTCCTTATTTGAATTTTTTGCACTGGCGTTAAGTAACACTAATCCTAGTTCTCTATCAGGATATGGTCATGAAGCTTATACCAGTGGTTCTACTGACATTCAGTACATTAGTGATGGCTAACGAGTCACAAAAGCCCGTGATTACGTCATCAAACACTACCAACTCCCATCAATCGACGACTCGACAAATAGTAGAAATGCCCGATTACGAGCGGCTATTTGGCGCTATTACGTCGAATAAAGGCGACATCAACGCGTTGAAAGTCAGCCTACTTAATTTCTATTCAAGCTTGCTCCCAGTTTTGCGTTATGAAGCGCTCGTTCTTGAGGTCCCTGAAGCTTTGACCGCTTATAGCTCTGCAGAGTCAGCAAGCTACGAACTCGCCAAGCTTCACCTTATTGACCCTGAAACTCTAGAACCAAGTGAATATCAGTTTTATGAGCGAGTAGTGGTTGAAGACAGCTACGAAATTGCGAAGGAGTTGGTACTTAATGTGTTGCCGTTTATCCCTTCGCCTGAATCAGACCAACAGAAAAGTTTGACAAAGAATGTCAATGCACAAGCGCAGGAGGCAATCAATTATGAAACGTATTAGGTCTTTTATCGTTGCCGCCTCGCTGACATGCTCTATCAATGTGTTGGCCAACCCAATGCAAGACGTCTTCAATGGGTACTCGACAGGTCATGGTATTGTCGACTACGAAACCAGTAATAAAAACGCCATCGCACTCGGTTCTTTTTCATACCGTGTTAAGAGTCATGATCCAAATATCGTGAACTTTCAAGGCCCTTCGATGAAAGCCGGATGCAACGGCATCGACCTTAATCTCGGTTCATTTTCAATGATCAAAGATTTAACTGGGATGCTTCAAAACTCAATGAGACAAATTGCAGCGGGTAGTGCGTCATATGCCTTCAACCTAGCTTTAGATGCTCTGTGTCCGACGTGTGCTGCAAACATCAAAGCCTTGAAAAAAGCGATGGATGAATGGAACCAATTTTTCAAGAACTCATGTGAAGCGGGTCAGGCATTAATGGCCAACGCGGTCGGCCCATATGAACAATCAATCCGAGATACTTTGGCAATCAGTCAAGTCGCAAACTCAACTGGCGTTGCGACAGATTCAGCTGATTGGTTTCAAAACATGGTCCCAGGCACTTCATTGCTTGAGCTCTCCCAAAAAGTTCAGAATGGTGAGGAATTACTGACAGGTAACCTGCTAATCAACGGCATGAGAACATCAAAAATGAATGTTGGTGCCGCTGACTTCTTCCCTAGATTTTCGGAAACCGTCATGTCGCTAGTTGGGACAGAAATCCGTGATGTTGCTGATAACACTAACCCTGACCGCCAAGGTGTCGAAACTTCTTCAATTGCGACAACTCCCGTACCAGCGACGTTGACTCTGATAGATATCGCTTTTGGTGGCTTTGATACTCAAGAGCAAGTGACAAGGCTCAAGTGTAATGACGGCAACCCAGATACGGTGGCCAGCTCTAAATGTCTCGATATTACTCAAGAAACGATTGATTGGAGGCCGTTGAACAAACAGTTCTTAGAAGCGTTGGACGGAACGACAGACGGGACCGCAGGCGTATTAGAGGTCTATCGAACAGGTGCTCGCGGTGCGAATGATTTTGGTCCTACTCAAAAAGCTGTGATTCAGGGTGGCGGTATGGATGTATATGGCTACATAGCTTTACTCGCGACCAAATACCGAAAAAGTTCAGAGGTCCAAGGTTACTACGAGGCAATTGCTAATGAATACGCGTACAACTTTGCGATGCAATTTTTCGCGTCTGCTCGTGCGTATTTAGATGCGGTCGCAATCGCGGCTAAAGCCGACAGCGATGCTAATGCCCAAGCATACATCAAAGAAGCAAGAGAAATGTTGAACATACAGATGGACATTGTGGACCGCCACTATGAACAACAAGACTCTAAGAACCGTTTGCATATGTTAGTCGAGAAGAGTATGGAGAACTAAGTCATGGAATTTCTGATATATACCATTGGTAATTTTGATTGGGCTAGACAAGTTTTCCTTGGCTTGTCGATGGCGTTCGATCCATCAACAGGTGATTTTGGACAGCCTAACTACTTGTTCGGTCTTGGATTAGTTCTTTCCTTCTTCGTTGCAGCCTTCAAACAATTCTTTGAAAAGGGTCAGGTTGGTGGTGAATTCTTAGGAACAGTGTGCAAGGGCTATCTTATCTGGATGCTGTGTTTCTACCCGAGGGTCGACATTGTAGTCGAACATGCTGGTACGGGTGATTCAGCGTATTTTACTGACATTCCTGTTGGTTTGGCGATAGGTGGGGCTGTAACGACTCAAGTACCTATCGCATTTATCGATATTTTGAGTGACATCTTTGTGATGCCTCAGAACTCAGGCACACACTTAGACGCACTTAGAACGCTGGTGGCGATTGAAGGGTCTGTAAATAGTCCGAATATTCGTACTATTGGACATGCAGATAGTGATTTCATACGCAGCATAGACAGTTACATGAATGGCTGTTTGTTCAAAGACATGGAAGTTGGTGGAGCCTATCAAGAGGCGAAGGTTGGCAATGTATTGACGAATGTCGATGCTTGGGCCGCGATGGAGGTGAGCTCAACGATTTGGTACATCGACATGTACCTTGAAGGTCAACCGTCGTTCATGTCTTGTAAAGACGCTTACACTGCACTGAGCGCGTACATTGATAATGACCAATCGAAATTAGCCGACGGACTCGATGAGTTAAATGAAGCGAAAGGCATTTCAGCGACACAAGTAAGCTCTGCACTTCAGCAGTTGGGCTCTGCATCAATGGACAGCTACACATTTCAAATGAATAACTTCCTTGATTATCACGTCAAAAAGAACGCTATGGGGTTAGATGCTAGTCATTCTGCACGAGGCCAACTTGTTGACGCTATGGAATATCAAGCGAAACAACAGCGTCTTTTCACTATGGCAGGTGACAGAAACTTGTGGCTTGAAATGGCCCCTGCCACCATCTCATTTTTTGAAGCGTTCGTGTGGTTTGCTGCACCACTTATGTCCTTCTTTATCATCTTTGGTGAAGGGGGCTTTAAGATCGCCGCGTCATACATGCGATTCTTAGTGTTAGTTGGATTGTATCCATTTGTGATGATTCTGATTAACTTCTATCTCGATTGGTCTATTCAAAATGCGTTGGAAACGTCGATCACTGAGCAAACAGCATACACCATAGGGGGATTGTCCAATTTCTATTCCGAAGCGCGAAGTTATATAGCGACCGCATCTTACATGACGACAATGGTTCCTATGTTGGCTTATATGCTTTTGAAAGGTGGCGAATACGCAACCGTGAGTATGGCTGGCAAGATCGGGGGAACCGCACATGTTAATCCTAGTGCTGTCGCACCAGATATTGCAGTTGGTGCCAAAAATGGTTCACTCAGAATGGGTAATCACAGTTGGACTATGGGTGATAACGGTGTGGTTCATTCAACAAATCAAATTCAAGATCAAAACATGCCAACACTCGGTGGTATGTCGAATATGACAAGTAACTTGTCCCTTACATCAAGTATGGCAGAGTCGCGAGTTCAATCATCCCAAGCTTCACATCAACAGTCATGGGGCAAGCTTTCTCAACTTATGACGCAGATTCAAAAAGGAAAAAGTGCGAACGGTAGTGATAGTCATCAATATTCTGAAAATGCTCAATTTGCATCACAGGTGCGTGAAGGCTTACAGAAAAACACCAATCTAGATACTCAAGAAATTACTCAATTGATGGGTAAGTTAGTAATGGGTGGTAGTGGCTCGGGTAGCGGAAATTTCGGTTGGGGAAGTGGAGAGGATTCAACACAGCAAACCTCTGAGAGTGCAAAGACGTCGACTCAAGCTTCTGACTCTACCCAATACAGTAATGGACAAAGTAATAAAACAATGTCGAATACGCAGGGGGGCTCTCAGGCTGCAGGACGACACGGACGTGGCCCCGTGACTAGAACCAGCCACATAGAAGATAAGGGCAATTCAAAAGCAGAAAGAGTCCAAGTTACTGACACTAAGAGTAATGACAAGAGTTCCGGAAAAACAGACCGAGTGGGTTCAAGAAGCAAAAGTGACTTCGCGGTTGGTCTTGATGGCCGAGTTCAGGTTAACGCAGAAGGCGGGTTTAACCTTACGGAACGTGAGGCAGAGGCATTGCAGGCAAGCTTAGGTTACGTGACCAGTGAACAAGGCGGCACCAGTGCTCAATATACCAGTCAAGAAGCGATTCAAAAGGTTCATGGTCTTTCAAGAACGACAGGTTGGGGCGAAACGGGACAAAATGCTATTCAAGACCTGAAAAGTTATACAGCTGCGAAACAATTCCAAGAAACGACGAGTCACGCATTGGGTGTTGCAAAAGGTTTGAATCAAAACTATTCAACCAATTTTACAAATGCGGCAAACAATAAGGAATTTAAAGAGTGGGTGGCTAATGGTTATAACACCGAAAGTGAGATGGCCAACATGAACCCAGAGGAGCGTAGAGTCGTTGAGGCCAATGCTCAAGCCCGAAACCTCCAAATACAACGTGATGCATCTAAATACTATCACGGAGATGTGGGTCGTGCTGCAGCAGTACTTTTCTCAAGTGAAATGGTTAATCAATATCAAGAAGTGGCGAACGCTAAAGACATGAATTCAATGAAATCTGGCTTGATGGATATCTCGCAGAAATTCAATGAAGCCGACTTCTTGATTGGTGACAAAGCACTTAATGATATGTCGAAAAACTTTGCCACGATGAGTAACAATTTAGGGTCTGTGAAAGATACCACCAGCAACTCAGCCGTAGCAGGCATTCCGGAAGAAATTCAAAGACACCAGCAAGGCTTTGAGAAAACAAGAGATGAGCGACTGAATGAGGTTGGTACATTATTGACCACCAAAAATATCAAAGAAGAGCACGGGGACAATGTTGATAAGGCTCGCGCCAATGCATCAAAAGTTGCGCCTGAGAAAACAGATGAGATTAAGGTCATTGAAACTGCCACTGATACAGTTAATCCAACTCCAATTTCTCAAGAAGTTAAGAGTGCTGCGAAAGATGCTGGTGGATTAGTAAATGACGTTGCAGCGGGGCTAGTTTCTCAGTTTCACTCTGCGACAGCGCAACAGCTATCAGAACCTGCCGCAGAAAATATGAAGCACTTAGAATCACCATTGAATAAAGGTGGTGATTTATTAACAAGACCACAAATTGCGACTAACCCAAGTGCTCGTGATTTTGGACTCACCACTAATTCCGAAGGTGTGTATGGTGCCGCTGTGATCGCGTTAACCAGTGATGAGAACACGCTCAATAAAGATGGGCTACTCAGTGACACTGAAATCAAGCATCACAATAATGCGGTTGGGAATATAGAAAAACTAAGAACGGAAATGGCTGAGGATGAGTCATTTGCCAAAGAAGTAGGTGGACTTGCATCGGGCAAATACACCATGGAAGCGTTAGAGGACTATAAACTGTTTATGGGTGGCTCTGAGGACGGGTTCAGAGACATTGATTACAACAACGTTGCTCATGTTGCTTCAACACTTGGTACATCCCTTACTGATGAGCAAGTTTCGAATCTATCAAATCAATCTGAGGTCAATAAGAATTACGATGTCGTAAATGGCAAATTGTTATCTAAACATTATCTGCAGATTGGAACAGAGGATGGGGCCGAACACCAGAAAGCTTACCACGCAGCTAAAGATACACCGAATGAAGTGAAGTTGTCACAACTTGAAGCGACAGGTAAAGAGCAAAATGAAGCTGCAATTAAAGAGGGCCAATCTAACGGAACAACTCCATTAACGGGTGTTAATGACACCGTAGCGAACACAGCAATGCCGCGTTCTGTACCGTCAAATGAGCCGTCATCAGTACCAAGTTCAATGACAAAATTCGCTGAAACTGCAGCGCAAAGCTTGGCACTTATGGAGGCATCAGAGAACAGTGGTATGAGTGACGAACAGAAATCACAAATCTTTGACTCCATTGACAGTAATACGATTTCTGTAAAAGAAGGATCTCAACTGTTCAATGCTGTAAGTTCAGGTGAAATGACCGCTAATCAGGCAATTACGTCGTTGCAAGAGAAAGAGGAGATGCTTGCTTCAACAGAAAACACCCAACCTGATGCTCAACCAACAGAGGCAAATAGTTCAAAGGAAACAACGACACAACAAACCCAAGGCAATGATCAAACAGGTTTCTCCAAACTAGCTTCAATGGTTGTTAGCGCATTACCTAGTAGCCCATTACAGCCAGAGGACAGTAATAATCAGCATACCCAAGTTCAAAGCAATCAAGAGGTAGTTCCTGATAATAAATCAGCCGAAACGGTAGAGACGTCGAAGACCTCTGACACTGTAGCTACGAACTCACGCCCTGAAAGTTCAGCACCACAGTCGGTGGCTCAAACGGGTACAGTAGCGCCAGCAACGCAAGTGGCAAGCGCATCACCGCAGAATGTGGATGAGACAGCACCTACGAACTCACGCCCTGAAAGTTCAGCACCACAGTCGGTGGCTCAAACGGGTACAGTAGCGCCAGCAACGCAAGTGACAAGTGCATCACCGCAGAAAGTGGATGAGACAGTACCTACGAACTCACGCCCTGAAAGTTCAGCACCACAGTCGGTGGCTCAAACGGGTACAGTAGCGCCAGCAACGCAAGTGGCAAGTGCATCACCGCAGAAAGTGGATGAGACAGTACCTACGAACTCACGCCCTGAAAGTTCAGCACCACAGTCGGTGGCTCAAACGGGTACAGTAGCGCCAGCAACGCAAGTGGCAAGCGCATCACCGCAGAAAGTGGATGAGACAGTACCTACGAACTCACGTACTGAAAGTTCAGTAGCACAGTCGGGCAATGTAGAGTCAGGAACACAACTGGCGAGTGCTCCTACTCAAAAGGCAACTGATGCTGTTGCAAATACACAACGCCCTAATACTTCAGAGAAGGAGACAGGAACAAATCAGACCCAATTGGCGAATGCACCCACTGACTCCAATAACGGCAATCAAGGCGCGGGAACTATTGAGGACTCTCAAAATGATTACAAAATGGGGAATCAAACCAAACTAGCATCACTCAACGAAAGTGATCCAAGTTCGCCTTCTGTTACCGGAAGCGGTTCAATGGACCTAGCATTATTGGAGTCTTCACAGTTCAGTGGTATGGCTGATGGAGATAAAGAGATTGTGATGGAAGCTATTGCTAGTGGCCAACTTACTGCTGATGAAGGCATTGAAGTGTTCAATGCAGTTCAAAGTGGAGAGCTTAACTCTGATGAAGCTATTCAGATAGCTAACGGGACAAAGGAATTGCCGAGCGCTCGTAATGAAATGTTGGCTTCTACTGGTTCTAGTCAATCTAATAGTGACCTTACTGCGAGCTCAGATAGTGACATGGAATCGGCGCGTACAGGTGCAGACAATGAGTTCATCGCTAAAGAAAGCGACGCACAATTAGCGTCAACGAACATTGAGGCGCCAGTATCAGGAGCGGTCGAGCAGCCAAGCGCTGAACAGTTTGAAGCGCAAGTGGCGATGGATACTCCTAACCAGTTTGATACATCGGTGGCACCAAGTGATGGCGGAGAAATGAACTCAACCATGCGCGAGGGTGAACAACACTTAGCGTCAACGAGCTTTGAAGCGCCAGTATCCGGAGCCGAAGAGCAGCAAAGCACTGAGCTATCGGGTACGCAAGTAGCGATGGATACTCCTAACCAGTTTGACACATCGGTAGCACCGAGCGATGGTGCAGAGCATGACTCTATGATGCGAGAAAATGGTGATCAACTAGCATCAACAGGATTTGATGCTCCAAGCGATGGAGATATGGACCCAAGTACGTCTGACGCAAACTTAGGAGACCATTCTAATAAGTTGGATATTGCGACAGCTTTAACTACTGGCGACAAGACAAATCTTGAAATGGATGCCGATGAAATTATCAATGGCGACAAGCTTGATACTGTAGTTGGCTTGGGAGGTTCAGTAGGAGAAATCGATGGTGACGTCAACTATGACCAAGAAACAAAATATACATAATGCCCATATTGATGACGTTTAATCGATATTTCGAATAACTAAACCCTATTGGTGTATATAAACTCCAATAGGGTTTTTTTTAGGTTTCCGAATGAAGATATATTCCACAATCGCATTGATGATCATGTCGTTCGTTTCTGAAGCATATGAGGTTTCAGGGAGAAGTTTATTAATCATGGATGCGCAAACTACGGTTGGCTTAGAAGCTTTAGGTGTGGAAGCCGCTAAAGTTGATGCGTTGGAACGAGTTGAGCAAACCATTTCCAAGGGAGACAAATTTGGACTTGTGTATTCTTACCAGCCATCCATTCAGAAACTTATTGTCTTAGCTCAGGATAAAGTTGAATGCGATGTTGGCATTTGCTTAGAAACAACTATTAAATTGATAGTCGATAAACAAATTGCTAAGGCTATCAGTCAAAGCCTTCATAACAGTGCTAGTGGCATGTCGCAACTTGAGTCAAAGCCCAAAGATGTACTCAGTGCGCAGCTAAACCAATTTACATTGATAGAGTCACGCCACTCTCGGTTACCAATTGAGTTCCGCGCAGAAGACGGAATCTATTCTCAGTGGTTAAGGCTAAGAGCAAAGGAGCAAAAGGAGCTTGTTAAACGTATCAAGGTATCTACGATATTTAAGGATACGGGGTTCGTTCCACAAAAAGTTAAGCTGAATAAGGTGCCTGTGTTTGATTCCATAGGAGAGCCATCAACGTCTCAGTACATTGCCTATTCGTTTGCCCTACCTGGTTCCGAGCAGATGAATGATCTGGTAAAAGCCATTCCATCTTTAATCTCTGATACTCGGTATGTGACTATGAAGATGAGTGTCACAGAGCTGTCCATAGAGCAGGTCGAATTTAGGGCTAAGTATCATTGCATGTTATTCGCATCGGCAGATGATTACTTATCACATCAATCGCTGACAACAGCTCAATTGTTTCACCGAGAGCCAGAAGTAGCAATCAACGTGTCAGGAAAGATAGTCCATATAGGTCGTGGGTACTATTACGAAAAAGGTTCCGAATCTGATTCAGTATTCAAGCGTTCAGGGATTCCAACCTATTGTGAACTGCTTAATGGAGAATTGGTGTTTCCTAAAGATACAAAGCAGGCAGCTTTTTTGGGGTCCCATGTGACGGTGTTTAGTACTGTTCGTATCCGGGAGGTAGCCACGGATTTCAATGCGGATGAAACGAATATTGATGATTGGCTTCTCGTTGATTCTAACTTTGATAAAGCATGGATAGAGTCACGTTATACAGATGAGATTAATACGATCCGACAAGGATGCATTGATGCGGTGTGTTCTTCACAGGTTATAACCCCTAAACAATTCATGTTGATGCTTAATGGCGAACCCCATGTTGCCTTCTCTAAAGTCGCAGCCGGAATGAGATACCCATTTAGAATTGAGCGCTATCAACCAACGTATCCTCTTGTTGTTCCATACGTGGGCTTACAGACTGCAGGGTATGGTACTGCTTTGAGTTCGTTAACAGTGGAGGAGTGATGTATGGGACGTATGTTTATTTTGTTGTTTCTAATGTCTAGCCTAGTGACTGCAAAGCCATTCGACGCAACTGTAGAGCGCGTAGTTCCGAGCGAGCAAGTAACGCAGGCTCTCTTTCAGCAATTGAAAGATGAAGCCGCGTTTTTAGCTGTCTCTAAAGCGGATTTACGTGGTTATGTAAAGACGAGTCAAAGTTATAACGGCGCTTATCTAGAGACATTGAAGGTTCTACTACCTCTAGTAGCCGATGTGGATGTTGTTAGTCAATCAGTGAATAACTGCACTGGCGCTGATTTTAAATGTGTATCACTGACAGTCAATGTGCATATAGACAGAGGAGAGTTCCAGTCTCAGCTTGAAATGATAAAGAATGATGAAGTTTTAAGAAGAAGTCTGGAGCAATATCATAGGGAGCCTGGTCATCCTCTTCGAAAGCGAATTACGATGTTGTCTTCTCAGATCGAGAGTTTGAGTAAACACGGTGAACAGTCTGATTTGGTTAATTCGCTAAAGGTGCAGCTTCATGAGAGCCAGTTGGTGGAACGTGATATTAAGTCAATGCGAATTGTGACTGAAATTGCACGGCATTATTCGGATTTCATTATCTTTACTCAAGTTGAAGGTATCGAGCGCATTTCTAGTAACAGAGTGAAGGTTACATTACGTTCACGAGGTAGCTCATATGGCAATCATGACTTTGATTCTCGTTTAGCGGCAATTATAGATAGTAACGGTTATGCAATGGACATGTACCATCGAGTGGTGCATCAAGGAAATGTTTCTTCTCGCATCAGTCTAGGAAATCACTTTGATGATGGCCACCAGCTAAAAGTGCGACAGCTTTGTATTGAACCGAACTCCTTTGAATCTCATTCACCGGTTCTACAGGCTTTATATGAAAGTGACACGAAACTTACGCTTCCGCTTTATTCACAAAGTAGATTTGTACGAGTTGGTAGCTTCAAGGGTGAACCTGTACCAAAAGAAACAAAAGTGGATAGTTACTCTTACTGTATTTGGGATAAATTCGAATACCAATATTCAGTTGAATTGGCGGATAAAGAAATAGAACACTTTGCGATGTCGGGTAGTAGGTCAGCGGCCAGTCGTCTCACTATTGGCATAGAACCGGAACAATACGCTCAGATGTCGCCTAAGCAATGGCAAGCGTATATGGATAGCAAAGGCTTACTTGATGTTACCCACCAGAAAAAGCCTCGTAGGTTGTCACAGGGCGCAATGTTGCCAGCCTTTGGCAACGATTCAACGCGATACCGTGAGAATGTGATCATCGGTTGTAATGCGGATACCGGCGTCTGTCCAGACCGAGCAATACAACACTTCTAAATACATTCCCCCCACTTTTGGTACGCAACATATTCATTCCTAGCTTTTTTGTTGTATAACTAAAATATGCAACAACAGGAGATTACATTATGTCACGTAGAACTGAGCAACAAAGTCACGATGATTTTTGCAATAGAATGCAGAACAACCGACGCAAAAATTCTGGAGTAAGGAGACGAGGCGTATCTCATCGTCATTCATCCCCTGAAAGAGAAGAAGACAAACTGTTTGGAGGTCTTCCATATGTTCATTGGCTTTCAAATGAAATGGAGCGCGATAAAGCATTTGAAGGTGATGACTAATATCTTGCTGCATGTCCAGAACACGATCAACCCAAAGGTATCGTTCACACCCATTTGACAAGTGGTGTTAGACTTGAACATGCAGAGACATTGAAATCGAATGTCAAAGTTAACTTTTGAAAGGTAAGGAATCGATTCTTTACCGCCCACTACGACATATCATCCCTTCTCTACAGCTATACTAATCTTACACACCTCCTAAACACTCAAATCTCTTTCATTAATTAACCAATTTAACGCGGTATTGCTCCATTCTTCCTTTATACCTTCGGTGTAAATGAATGAAACGGAGATGCGTATGGATTCCGATCTAGTCAATGGATATTTGAAAGAGCATCTATTTCCAAAGATGACCAAAGAAACAATCGATCAAGCGTTTGGTCACCTGGTCCCCAGATTAGGTGCTGGTGAAATGGTCGAGTTGTTATGCCCTTCCTGTGGAAACAAGGGGACCCACTTTTTAGGCACTGGCAGTTTCAACTGTGAGTCTTGTGGACCTACTTCGATTATCGACGCCTATTCAAACGACCACTCAGTAACACCACATCGCGCCATTATAGAATTATGTCGCCTAGCCGGTTTGAATATACCTGCTGACATTTACCGTGAACTCACACCTGAAGATATCAAATTCACGGATATCGTTATGGACATCGCGAGAATGAGAGTCTTGCCAAAAGAAGTGGAAGAGTGGGGGCTTTCAGTGGATGAACGCAATGTGCCTGACCATCTATCCTGTATTCCAGACGCTGAACAATTTATCGAATATGTGAACGCTGTTAACGGTTGGGTTCCCAATGCCGTTATTGATGCCATCACTGAGTTTCAAGGCGAACCCATCTTATTGTTCGTTAACAAAGGTCGCTTAGTGTTCATTAAACTCAATGGATACAGCTCCGCGAGATCACCATTCATCCGGTCTTACACAAAAGGCACTAACAAAACTAAGCGAGTGTTTGTCTCAGATGATCCACTGTTTATAGATATGTGTTGGTCTAAGGGCCTATCTGCATATTTTATCAATCCAAATTTTATGACCCCGAGAGCGATTGAGTTTCTGAGTGATGAATTCAAATCGAAATCGGTGGTTGCAGTGTGGACCAAAACCAAAAGCCAAGATTACGTATTTAGCCGAGATCAAAAAGTACATCGTTACGATTGGTTTAGTCGTAAGGTTCCAGGTTCTTATCAACGTATTGCGGAGTTAATTCAATGACTATTTTTAATGCAAAATATCAAGCGACGGTGCCTGTTTTAAATTTCGTAAGAGGCTGGGTCATTGTCCTTATTGGGTTTATGTTTTACACCTCACTGGTCAGCTCATCCCATAGTTACCACCCACCGGTGCAAGAAGTGATATCTCTTTGCCTACTTGCCGTCTGCCTGTCTTGGACTGAATTTGTAGAAATCAAAGAGGACACGGTTGAAACTTACTATCGCCATTCGCTACTCACCTTCATAAAAACACCAAGGTTCGTATATGAGATCCAAAGCGATTGGTCTTTAGAAGCTAGGCCCAGTTCATTTGGGTATACAATATGGACAGCCAAGAGCGATAACGCTTTAATTCAGATATTTCATACTGGCCATGTGTCTAATTGCTATAGCAAGAACTAAACTGTTCGTAAATTGTTGTATATAGCAAGTATGTTTGACCATTAGAGATTAAATGTATGAATTCGAAATTTGCTTTTTTTTTGGTAGCCTCAATGTCTTTCACTGTCTCTGTGTCAGTTGTCGCGTCTGAATCAGTGCAAGAAGGCGAGGGCAGTTTGAACCAACAATCCCTGAGCCAATTGGTAGAACAGCACGGGGACAAGACTATCGGTGGTTATGAACGGATGAATGAAGATGGCAACATTGAACAGTCTATTTATTCGGTGTCTGTACTCTTGGTCGATGGGGCGGTGAAGGCAGATCTTCATGATAGTGAGCCGGTTAACTAAACGTTGGTAAAAGCACCCACCAGCTCGGTCATCAGTTACTTTTTGCTTTTCTTGCCTTAGTGGTGGTTGCAGTTTAGTCAGTGTACCAAAGTCGTAGGCAAGTAAATCTACTGTCGCCAGTGTTAATTTTAGTCTCATAAATAGATTCAATATTGACAATTGAAACTGCGTGTTCAACTAACCAGTTATTTAATCGCTCATGTGCGACATCAATAAGAAGTTCGTTAGCTGTCGTTCTCGTGTTCATACCACATCCTAGAACATTAAATTCAATACGCTTTATCATCATTTTCCCTCTACGTTAGCTGTACCAAGACGCGTTGGTAATCAAGGTAGTCATTTGCTCTACTTCATTAGCGGATAGCGTTAATCTTGCGTCACCATAAGCCAATACAAAACGACCACTGACATTGAACAATCCACCTTTGGAACTTCCATTAGGCATCGTGTGTCAATGGTTGAAATTAATATAATGTTGCTTGAAGTTATTGGAAGACAAGGGCTTTGAAAACAAAAAGCCCTGAAAACTCTCTATACCTGACGAGGAGTACAAGTGACGTGCTTCCTCAGTTTCTATCCCTTCTAGAGTGGTGTTCAACCCCAACTGTTTAGATAAGCCCACAAAACTTTCCAACACTTTGATGCTTACCTCTTGTGAACGGACATCATGGGACTTAAAGGTGATGAGGCTTCTATCGAATTTGATGGAATCAAATTTTATGGACGTCAACATAGTCATGCTATTGTGACCTGCTGTGAAATCGTCAAGCGCCAAAGCTGCTCCTGATTGTTTCAGAACCTCAATGTGTCTGAGCATCAATTGGTTAGTGTCTACCTTGCTTTGTTCAGTAATCTCTATTTCAACCGTAACTTTATGACTCACTACACTGCTTAAAGCATTTGCTATCTTCTCTATTGAATCTGGACACTGTAGGGTGTCGGCGGCAACATTAAACGAAAGCGTAAAGTTGTCTTCAATAGTATGCTCATGCACCCACACTTCCAATTGGTGTATGGCTTGGACTGCAATTTCGGTGTCTATGCTTGAAATCAAACCCTCTTCTATCGAGAAAGGGATGAACTCTGCAGGTGGTATCACGCCATGTTGAGATTCCCACCTGGCCAAAGCTTCACAGCCATTAATTTTACCGCTTTTTTCAGATACCCTACTTTGGAGATAGGGTTTGATCTCGCCGTTTAACAGTGCTTCTCGTATCCTAACGGCGCGTTGACTGCGTTCTCGGATCGCGATGACTTTTTCCATTTGTGTCAACACAAGTCGATTGCCAAAAATGATACCAATGATAAATCCGCTGCAAGCCAAAATCACACTGACTTCGTGAAAGATTGATAGCTCAACTTTACCCTTACCAATCAATATTCCTGCAAGGCAAGCTGCGGCCACCAAAGGTACAAACAGAGATATGGCGAGCACGTTTCTCTCTTTCTGATATTCATTTTGTATTGCGTCCGTCATAGTCACATCTCTTTGCTAAATCCATTACAGTCCGTTCAATTGAACAGCAATCTTAATGACAAGTGTGCAAATAGAGGGCTCAATTTCATGCATTGATTGTATAAATATCGGTTTTAAACCTCTGAGCTCAATAGGGTAGTGAGATATCCACAAAATTTGTTAGTGGCTGGTGGATAAATACACAAAGTTGATTTGAGTGAATGGTTTAAAGTCTGCAGGGTTCAAGCATCGGATGTATAGAGTCTTATAAACGACTCAATAGAGTAGAGCAACTTACTGTAGAAATGAAAAAGTCGCGGTTAAGCGACTTTCACTCTGCCATATTTTCATATGGATTCGTCAATACGTTGTCATGGCGCATTATATTGCCACAAACCCATCTTAGGTTGGGCGAGCTATTGTGTTGTCAATTAAACGCTCTATTTTTGATGCTTAGGCGATCCTTGACCATAAACATCTGATCCTAACTGCTTATACAAAGCCGGATTGACGGTTAGTTTCAGATCATTGGCAGACAAATCAACGGACTCAGCCCATTTTAGAATTTGTATTCTGTCAAATTTCAATCTCGTGAGTAGCATGCTATTTGGCGTTTCAATGGCAATGCAACCTCCACTGATGTTCGCCACACGCAGCTGATTGCCGTAGTGTGGAAACTCTTCATGAAACAATTTATTGATTTCCGCAAGATCCTTGAGTTTATCTTTGACCGCTGAAAATTTCGTGTCCTGGAACACATCACACAAGCTTGTTGTCGCTCTCATAATTATCTCCAGTTAGATGAGTACACATAAGGTTGTACACCATTTAATGGAAAACTGAGTGTCTAATAACTTGGGCTTACTTATTGTCTAACTGAGTGTTTTTGGACTCAAGTTCTTTGATGATCGCCTGTTTAGTCGATAGTTCCTTTTCCTGTGTTTCGTTTTGCTCAGTAAGACGCTTAATATCTTGTTCTAGGCGAGTGTTGAAGGCACCTTGTCTTTCAATGGTGCTTAGGTTCTGACTGTTAGACATTCGTAGCTCAGTCAACTGGTCTGAGAGAGAGGTAAGTCGTTCGGATGCATTACCGAACCTAATCATGGCTTGTTCCAACTCACTGTTTAGGCGAGCATTCTCAGATTTCGATGTGATGTATTCGGTTTCAAGTTCTGATAGGTCGGTACTGAATTTGTTTCGACTCTCGCGTAATTCCTGCAGGAGTTGAGCGTCACCTTGAGCCTGTGTTTCAAATCTGATGATCTCACCCGACTTTTTCGTCACAGTGTCACTTAGTTCGGAAATTTGCTTGCGGCAATCTGTAAGCTGATTTTCTAGCTTCTCAATCACAGTGACTTGGTTTTCTAGCTTCACCTCGGCTTTGGCTAGTAAACTTTGATGCTTGTCCAATTCGACCTTTAGATTATTCGCATTGTCCTGTAACACACCAATCTCATCACTTAGGCGTGTTTCAACACCTTCACAGTTCTTCTGGCTTTGCTCAAGCTCGGTTTTTAGTTTAGTTATTTCTTTGTCTTTCAATGAAATGGTAGTGTTCGCTTCTTGCAACTGAACACCAGCTAACTCAAGGTCACCCTCAGTTTTCAAAAGGAGTTCGTTGGCCAGATCTGCTTCATCTTTATACATGAGTACTTCGGCATTGTGCTCTGCGTCTTTGGCCGCACTTAACCGAGTAATTTCAGTAGAGAACAATTCAACGAACTCATCACTAAAACCACGCTCGCGGAATAAGTCCATTCGTTTGTTCTTAGCTTGAGTATTCCATTCACGGACATCCACATTGATTGTGCTGGTAGATTTTACATCTGGCATCATCGATAGCACATTTCGCACACTGGTTTTTTCGCCTTTAACGAAGAGCGAATCACAAATCTCGAAAACACGTTGGCGTCGTTGTAACTGTTCTGCGGTAAGGTCTTTCTGTGTGCTGATGTCGCTCATTGGATGGTACTCAAGTTCAGATTTGGATTTCATACATTTTAATCGAACATACACCGAACGTCCACAACGAACGAACACCTGTTCGGTGTTCGATTGTGCTATGTGAGACATCGCACCTGATAGGAATCTTATTTTATCTGGTTGCGCACCAACTACGACATTACAACTGCCCTACTCTGTCTGATTAAGTGACACTGTAATGCTTTTAACTAATAACTATGCAGCGGTGATTGTTCATAAGATTGAAAGCTCAAATATCTCAATTTTCTAGATCTCAGATAATTACAATTATATGTGATCTAGAAAAAATACAGGGAATTGGTTAGACTGTAACGAACTACGAAAGCATAAGTTGGAAATGATATGGTCGGCACTGAAATCTCACTTCATACGGACTTTTCCCGTTTAAGGCCAGAACATGTTCACCAAGCGATCATGCTCGCACGAAAGCACGGTACATCGAACGAACAGTACCAAAAAATTCAAGATGCTATTAACCATCTTTTGCGAGAGTTCAATAAACGTGAAGAGCGTTATGCTAAGAACTCACTTTCTCAGCTTTATAGCAACTGGTCACGATTTGAGAAATGGTGTCACGAGCATGAACATCACCCATTGCCAGCAGCCGCAGAAACCATCGAATTATTCTTTGAAGATAAGGTCGACGACTTACACCGTAACTCAAATCGATCTTATGCCTGGGCCATTTCAAAAATTCATCGTATCTCGGGTTGTCCGGATCCATTTCTTGATGAAATCGTGCGTGACAAGATGGCCGGTATCTTTCGGAGAAAAGTTGAGGCGGGTGAACGAATTGTACAGGCTTCAGCGTTTCGAGAGAAACACTTAGATAAGATAACCGAATTGTGGCGTCATTCCCCTAGCCTACGGTATCGTCGTGATCTGGCTTTGCTGACTGTTGCTTATGAAACCCTACTTCGTGCGTCGGAAATCGCAAATATCCGTTTTGGTCACTTAGAGTACCCAGGTGACGGAACGGCTTTGCTGACCATCCCTATCACCAAATCTAATCATAGTGGCGAACCAGATACAGTGGTTTTTAGTCCGGAAGCTGTTGATATTATTCATGAATACGTAGAATTAGCAGGGCTTGATGACACTGATGAACAAGCCTTCTTGTTCGTCGGTGTGAGCCGACACAACACGCCATATAGACCAAAGTTAATCGACCCAGCCCACCCTGAAAGCGGCAAAAAACATAAGAAAATGACGTCATGGACTATCGAGCAGATCTTCAATAAAGCATGGGAAGCGCTTAATTTGGGTAAGGTTGGTATTGCCACTTTTACTGGCCACAGTGCAAGAGTTGGCGCGTGTCAGGATTTATTGACCGATGGATACACCATCTTGCAAGTACAGCAAGCCGGACGTTGGTCCACACCGGCTATGGTGATGAGGTACGGTCGCGGAATATTGGCAAAAGATGGTGCAATGGCACAGAAACGCGCATTTAGAGGACGAAAATAACCAGTCAGTTGAAGCCCTAGTGCTGACAGCTGCAGGGGGTTATTACCGCCAAAGCATGTTGCACTTCTCTGTCTTAGGTTTTATTTAGCTCAGGATGGAAGCTATTGAAAATCTCCCCACATCCATTTAGTTATCGTTCGGGTATTGCTTAACTGAAATTGGCTCACACTCATTCCATACTGCTTGGTCAGGTTTTGTATAGATTTCCGTGGTTTTTGAGTTGCTATGGGCCATTCTCTTTGTAGCACTTAACCCTTTTTCTTCAATCATTCGAGCCGCTAAGGAACGAATTTCATGGTACGTCGGTCTTTCATTACTTGGTAAGTGCGACTTCACACCAACTTTGTCACGTACCCTGCTGAACTGCTTGCTGAGGTAATGGCTTTGCACTTGGTAGATATGATCACAATCTTTTGCCACGCCTCTTTGTCTTTGTATCGGTTTCATGTGAACGATATAAGGGCAGCGTATACGGTCTGTATAACTCAGCTGTACAATGTCATAGATAGACTGAGTGACGGGGATCTTTACTCTAGATGCGTCGGAATTTAATACCTTTTGTCTATGGATATATAAGTAACCATAAATTTTTTCACCATCCACTAAAATAGGCTGCTTATCCTCATTCCAGACAATTCCACAACGGTTATCCTTTGGCGTGCGTATGTTGTATTTGATACGACAGATCTCATTGATGGCATGAGTTGTCTCTAACGTTAATGCCATTGCTACTTTAAGAAAGATCGGTGCGCTATCATAAATCAACTCAAACTCTTCTAATGTCAGCCTTTGTCGCTTTTTAACCAGTTCTTTTTTAGTGATCCTTAGACGTTTCTTATTGCGCATGAAGTTATCAGGTATATACGATTGATCTGCTAAGTAACTGAATGCTTTATTAACAAAGCTCAGATTATTGTTGAAGCACTTAGCTGAAAATTTTGAATAATGAGTGTTCAAGAAGACATTCATCATTTGTAAGTTTAAATCGTGAGTGTTTGTTTTTCCTAAATCCTTACAGAGTTTTTTCATCACCAATTGATACTTCTCCATCGTACCTTTTGACAGTTCTTCTCTTTTAATCAACGGAAAAATTTTCTTCAGTGCTTTTTCCAAAGGAATATTGAATTCGTTTGAAGAAGTGTGTCGTGGCTTATCTGGGACACTATCGAGAGTCGGTAATGAAGTTCGGTGGGCTTTTTCTATGAGCTGTTCCATAGACCGGTATTTGATATTGTAGTTAACCGCTTCATTGATCGCGTGAAGTTTCTTCGTGCCTACAGGGAAGTTGAAAAATTTGCCTGTTACAAGTTTCAGACGGAAACGCATTCTTCCGTCTTTATGTTTAAATCGATATAGGTAAGGTGGTAAATCGCTGTTTTGATGTGTGCGGCTTCTACTCATATTTTGATCACGAAGGTGAGCTCAATTCTTTAGAGTAAAGCGGTGAGCTTATAACCGTCGTTCCTTTTAGTTACGTTCGATTTCGCCACTGTTCTTGACGGTCACGAAAAATATTGGTCGTTCGTTGTGGTTGCCCTTAATTGCTCCTTGCTTCCCGTAGCATCGAACCCACCAGCTCCGCGAAACTATCAGGATTATCTAAGAGTAGTTGCTTTACTGGTATCGTTGAAATTTTACTTAACTCTTCTCCTTGCCACATTAACTCGCATTGTTGTGTTGTTAGATGAATCACAGCTGATTATCTATGTTCGATATCGGCTTCAGAGTGGACTTTGTATGGCCTATTGCAATCGTCGCATTCAAATTCACCACCCGCAGGATTGCCACAAAAAACATCTTGTTCTTCTCCGCAGTGAGGGCAATATAGAGCGACATTCATTGTGTGCAATTCTGTCACTGTCTTCATATTATCTTCCTAAGATTAACTGTGAGTTTGTTATACATCCCAAGACTCCCAATTTAGATTCGTATCGAGTTTCAATATTTAGACGACGCTAGAGCAGACTGAAGAACTCAAAGGTGCTCTTCTCGATCTTTACGTTTTTGTTTGTAGGCAATTGTCGCCACTGCCGCAACGAAACCCAAGGTGAGTAAGGTTTCAACCAGGCCGAAAAGTTGCCCGTTAAAGCCAGTAACTATCATTACATGCGACCCAATGGTTAGGATGCTTAACCTGAGCAACGCTTTATCAACAGGTCCCATGTAGTCAGTGAGATCGTACTTGAGTTTGCGCATTATTGGCGACTCTCCTTAACTGCTCACGGATATAGCCTTCTTGCCACTCGATATGGCAATCAGGGTTAAACTTCTCCCCTTTTCTACTTGCCATGACTCCGGCTTTGAATTCAGTCGTGTGGTTTGTGTTAACGGTGATAGTCGGTTCGCACATCTCGCAAGCTACTGCCGACAACAAATGAGTAAACATGCCTGAATCATGTCGCTTCTCAGTGATCTCTAAGATTCTGACCAGGGCATGTAACTCGTTACAATTGAATTTGGCCATCGTTAATCGTATTACAGGGGACCATTTCTCATATTTTTCAATGAACCCCTGCTCTCCGGAAAGAAATATTTGTTGTTCACGACATTGGTGAAGCCGTTGAGCTGTAGAAACGATTTTTATTGAAGTCATATCTTTGCCTTTAACGGGAAGGTTTGAACTGCAATTCTGTTTCGTCTGACTGGTGCTTAGGTATTGTCACCTTACATTGGAAATACTTGCCTCTCGGCAGCTGATTACCCACAGGAACGTGCGCAATCCAGTCATCGAATGCTGGTTTAGAATTCGAGGGGAGTCGTTGCCTTATAAACGGGTCTTTTAGCGTGTCTGCCATTCTTGCTCTCTACTTTGTTAAGTACTACTGAGTTCAGTATCCAACAACCCGATAAAGGCATGTTCAAATAAAGAGCATGAATTGGAGAATAGATTGCGAAACACAAACGCGGTGGGCAGAAACTAGCAGGCGATTCTAGGTAAGTCGCTCCATTTAGTGGTGTATTGTGGAGACAGCATATCGCGGCGCATACCCCAAGACTGTCTTGTGGGTGTTCCTTGCGCAGCCAGAAAGATAGTGTCCGTTCCATACTTTGCGTTTATCTGATCAAACGAAGCCATTAACTTTGCATTATTGGGTTGTGGGTTAAATAGGTCAGCTTGCTCATGCCTTCCGTCAACGAGGTCAATCAGCCCAACACCGACTTTGTAGTACTGAACACCTTCTTTGTAGAGTGTTTTGGCCAGAGCACAGGCCGCACTGGTTAAGGTATCTACATTAGCTGTCGCGTACTCAAATTTGTGAATCGCTTTGAAACTAACCGGCTTTTCGTCAAAAGGTGAATTTCCTGCAAAGCAAACCAACACTTTACAAAGTGACTGTTGAGCACGGATCTTTCGCGAGGCAATGCCCACATGCTGACTGATAGCTTGTCTAAGCTCATCGAATTCCGTTATGCGCTTACCCAGACTGCGGGTAGAAAAAACTTGTTGTTTGTCTGCTCTTGCTATGTCGAATGGAATACACTTTTCACCATTGAGCTCCCGTATCGTGCGCTCAACACCGACATCGAATTCTTTTCTCGCTTTTGAAGGTGAAAAATTTGCTAGTTGCGCTGCGGTAGTGATCCCAATAAATTGCAATGCTTTCGTTCGCTTGCGACCAATCCCCCAAACTGAACCCACATCAATAGCCTGGAGAACACGTTGGGTTTCTTTCACTGAATCTAAAACACATACCCCCTGATAACCAGGGAGTTTTTTCGCTGCGTGGTTGGCTAATTTTGAGAGGGTGAGCGTCGGGCCGGTTCCCACACAGACCGGGATCCGACACTCTTTCCATATTGCTTTTCGAATTGCGGCCCCATGCTCTCGTAAACAAGGAATGTTTATGCACTTGTCCAGATTTAGGAAGCTTTCATCGATTGAATAGATCAGTTGTTCAGGTCCAAAACGTGCAATCACTTGCATCATCCGCAAGCTCAAACTGGAGTACAGTTCATAGTTAGATGAGAAGACTGTAACGCCATGTTGCTCACATAATGCCTTGATTTTAAAGTAAGGTTCGAACTTTGGAATGTTCAACGCCTTCGCTTGATTGTTTACCGCAACGGCACAACCATCATTGTTACTGACGGTGATAACCGGCTTTCCACGTAAATCAGGTCTGAAGACTTGATGACACGAATTGTAGAATGAATTGCCATCTATTAATGAATACATGCTTAACCCGAAAACATAGTTGATACACGGTGGAGTCTGATGGAACTCGCTAATACCCCTTCTATTGCGAAGGAGTCTTGTTCATCAATTCTTACCGGCTTCATTGATTCATTCGCACTCAGCAAGCGACGTCCTTTGATATCTAGAATTTTACAAACCAGTTCACCGTTTAGATTGGCAATGATAATATCGTGGTCTTTCGCAGTAAGGGCTCGATCTACAATCAATACATCACCTGAAAAAATCCCAACTCCTTGCATGCTATCTCCCTGTGCCAGCGCTAAAAAAGTTGATGAAGGGTGTTCCACCAGCAATTCATCAAGGCTCAATTCCAGTTGTTTATATTCTGCAGCTGGGGACTCAAAACCCACCACGCCTGCACTCACTGGATAAGTTAATATATTCATAATTTATACTGGTTATTTATACAGTTTGATTCTAGCCCCGAATCTAGATAAAAGGCAAGAGAATGTCTCAGTAGGTAACTAGCGCTATAGAATTTAAGGTGAGACAGAGGTTGAGAGGGCGACATTATGAACAAGAGCCATATATACGATAACATAATATGATATTGTTTATATTTAGGTTTCACCTAAACGATGTTAAGTTGTTTAAATCAAAGGGAAAGTTAAGAGGTCACTATGCCATTAGTAAGGTTTGCAATATTAGTTGTTGTACTATTTTTCGCTTGGTTAGCTTTAGTCCACATTTTCAATGGCTATGGTGCTGGCGTAGGTCTAGTCTGTTTGGGGTTGTTTGTTTTTGTGGGTCGGAAGTTATCAAAGAGAACGCTGGCAAAACTTCAGTCTCGCCAGCAATAAATCGTTTACTCGCACACAACACCATCCCTGTCTCGGTCAGACATGAATGCGTATGCCCCGTAGATTGGGTGACGTATTTAGTTGGAGCGCTTCCCGCAGGTGCATAGAACACCATTTCAAAAGACGGGCAATTATTGATAACACTCTCCAACGTGTTCGCTTCGACTGGATTTACACTAAGGCCATACTTAGTTTTTATCTCAATGACACGCAACGCGAACCAACATTGGTTTCTTGGCGGTAACCACTCGCCAGCGTCCAAGCCGCATTTTCCAGTAGAACTACAACGGTTCACAGCTGGGGATGCTAGGGTCAAGTTCAATAGATCTGTTGCAAATGCTTTTCTTGTTTCAGGGCTTGCCGCACAGAGCCCACTGTCATGCCCTTCACTGGCTGCAATGATGTGTTCGATGTCTGTCTCTGAAGTTGATTGGTAGTAGGTGCCAGTATAAGGGCCATAAATCTGACCTCCCATACTATCGACTATCGCTGACTCTACTGAAGCGGGATATGGGTATTGGCTTTTCTTATCGTATGGTGAACATCGATGCTCTTCCTTAACTACCAACCCACGCCACATGTCATTTCCCAGTGATGAAAACGAAGCAAGTAAAACAACCAAATACATCGTACTGCGAATAATCCCCATCATAACGTTCTCCATTTATTTGCGTTACATTGTCACTAAGACCAGCAGCCCGATAGAATCTGGGACCACAAACGCTGCCCCTTTTTAAGTCCACGTATATCCACGACTTTTACGGTGACTGGCTTACCTACTAAATCAGTCTCATACTTTTTCCCGGTTATTATGTTATATAAGTTTCCAGATGCATTGGCTAGAGGTATACCCAACTCTTTTGATAAACTTGCAGCAGTGTAATGCACTCCCGACTCCAACATATATGCGGCCATCTCTTGAGTGCTCATCTTGTTGTGAACCTTACTTGGTGTTGTTGTATTCATGGTCATTACACCTCTGTATAGTTACCGGAATCATACTCACGCATAATGGCAGTCTCTGTGAATTCGAGCACTTGTACTTCGCCATCTATCCCACGCGTTTTATCGGAAAATCGTACACGGAGTGTTACTTCAGTATCATCGATAATAGTCGCATGAATTCTTTGTCCATCCGGTGCATAACCTCTACCAGTATTAAATTTCAGTTCGCCTTGCTTCGTTTGCATATCTCAGTTCCTTCAATTGGCTTTGGATTAGATATACAACATCGATGTGTTCTATTAAGCACATTGTCATCACAAGGTTGTGGTTCAACCGGTATTGTGTGTTGCTGTTAGTAGCGGAATATTAGATATTACTAAGGCTATCTATTGTTATATCGAAATTTCAGGAAGTTAACAGATGTCTAAGCAGCTCAAACCTGGTGGTCTTCAATACGTGTCTCGTGTCCTAGCAAACAAATATGATGTTTCCCTGTCCACATTCGTACTGATTGATGCCACTCGAAATGGCAATATTATGACCGAGATAGCAGAGCTCTACGGGGTCAATAGAGATGGTAAGGATTCGTATCAATTTCTCAGTGACTTGGTTAAACATGCCAACAAGAAATCCTCTCTTCCAATTTTCAACGTCACGAATATGACGAGATATGACTTAATAGCAATGGGAATTGATCCCGTTTCAGGAAGACGTCCTCGTTGGCTGTCATTGACCAGCTACGGTATGACGATTCTCAAAGACTTCGACAAATTGATGTATGAATAAGGCTCTAACAATCAGAGCCTTTTAATACACGCTATTTAATCAGGACCGACTCTCGCTTTATCGGCTTTTCATTGAAGCGAATTTTTACGATGTGGTTATTCTCAAACCTCTGCTTACCTATAAGATCACGATACTGTTGATAGGATTTTCCCTTCAGGCCACACTGATTGACGTAGATAGCTACCTTATACACGGTGAAGTCGAGCCAATTTTTACGTTTCTTGTTCACATCGATAACTGCATCACTTAACGTTATCTTTAGTAGTTCCCATAACTTCCCACTAATTACGTGTGTGTTGACGCTGAGTGAGTAAAATCCACTACCATTCAATGCGCTAGTAAACATCGTCATTTCTCTGATCAGTTGGTCTTTTTTGCCTTTTATTGGTTTGTAAGGGTCTGCCAAATGGAGGTTTATATCTGATGCATGTTTCCAACGATTAGTGATCGGATACCACTCCAGCATCAATATCTCGGTGCTACCGAATACTAATTTTATCGGTGTCATTATCACCCAAGTCATGAACGCTACCAATAGGACAAGAGCATAGTTCCAGCCCGATAGTAAGCAAGGCCATAGATTCTCTAAGGCCAGGTTCTCGCTATAATTTTTATTGATAAAGGTGTCGTTCCAATTGAATGAATCAAGTGCAAACAAGAGTAGATAAAAAACAGAGAACTTCGTCATAAGTTTGGCCGTCTTACAGAATCGGTGCCAATATTCGGAATGAAACATAGAGAGGTTCATGTGCGTCGGATCATCGAGCACTATCTTTTCATAGGCGATGTTTCTAATGGCTTTCGCCTGTACGAGTGAGACGCCCATTGCGACTATGAACACATAATCACCAAAATAACAGCTGAGTAAGATACACAGAGTCGGAATGATGTATTTCAGGGTTTGAATAACTACCGTGATGACGTTCATTACGTAATCAGTTAAGAGCGTGAAAGTTGGTTTTAACATAAGAATGTATTCCTTTTGATTTAAACCTACTTAATTTTTCCGAGATCCCAAAATTTTTTTTCATATCCCTCAAAACTACCGTGTACCCACTTTGGATGATGATATTGTTTGAACTTCAATGCACTTAGCGCACAGGAGAGAGATATGATTTCATGGAGAAATTTGGATGACGGCACTCACGAACTTAAAATTAGTGACGCGTTTAATATCGTGCTCTACCCATCAGCTGGCTATGCCATCGCAACGGGTATCGATAGAAAGATCAGTTTATTTAGCTCTACTCTTGAAGAGCAAAAGCAAGATGTTCAAAGAACGGTAGTCGCTATACTTTTAGACATCGCGGAAAAAGTGTCACCGGATGATGTTAGATACGGTCGTTAACTAACTTTCTCTGTATCCAAATAGAGAGCACACATACCGCGCATAGAAATAGTGAAATATCGGCTAGAGAGTTTGGGGTGACATTTAAAAATGAAGAAACAGGTTCGACATACTTTATGACGACTAAGAGAGTAAAGGCGACTGTAAGCCTCTTATAACCGCTTCCAATAGACATACGCATAACCTTTAGTCCAGATTCCAGTTTTTGATGGAAAGCAACCCAATTGGCCCTTGCGCCAAACTGTACGTGACAGCCCAAATCTTCCACAAAGAACTTTCGTGTGGGTTCTTAATCCATACGAGAATTGCGGGAGCGGTGCCGCATCCAACCCAAACCCCAAATGTGATATAGAAGATCACCAATAACCATAGTTCTTGCATGAGTTGAGCTCCTTTAAGTGCCTAACGCCTTTTCCTCGACGCATTCTTGATGCGCTACTGGCAATTGATTCGTCATACAAGGCCCCTTTTGTATTTAACCAATAATTGTATACAATAACATAATACGTTATCTAAGAGTCTTCCAGAATGACAAACCGCAACGCTGATTGGGTACGCTTCTTCAAATTAGAAGAGCAGTTCTTCGACGATGTACTCTCTTCCACAAATGAAGTTGAGTCCTTTGGTTCACATTGCTATCCAAAATACACTGAAGAATTTACCGAGTCGGGTCACCTTCGTCTGACCAAACCTCAACATATTCGCTGGATAGGTCACGTTAATGGCGATCAAAGCCTGTTCAATAAACTTCAGAAACAAGCCAAAGAAATTTACGACCTTCATCAATCTTTGACACTTTCGGAAAAAAGATGCTCTCGTGAACCTATTTTTTTAGTTGATGCTACGCGTATCGGTGTTTACAAAAACGTTGCGCACTCTTCGAATCTAATCACGAGCTCTGACGAAGTGAGCTTAGTACGAGGTAAATATAGCGATACACCGGAACGCGACATTCAAAACTATAACGACATGCGAAAGGATTTAATTGACCTTGGGTTCAGTACCGCTACCGTTTCGTTAGCTCCAGTAACACTCTCTTTAAAAGTAAGCACGCAAGAGTTAGTGAACTACTTTGGTCGCGAAGATATAGTGTATAGGAGACAAACAGGTCACCAATATCGCAGCCGAGTATATTGGGATCGACAATCTAGACCGATGAAACTTGGTTTCTTTATTAGCTTATCTCCAATTACTTACCATTGCGTTGTCTCTCCAAGAGAATCACGCGAAGACTCGTACCTAAACAGTGGCGAAGCCATTCCTTTCGTCGGTCCTTGCGATGGTGAGTTTTGGATCAGCAAGACCTCATAATGCGGTTTATGAGGTCCATAACCACTTAACTTATGCTTGCTCTTCGACGTCAGACGATTCGGCAGTCTTTTTCTCAGCGATCATCTTTTTCGTACCACCGATAGCTAACAATAAGCCACCGACAGTTGGAAGTAATTGAAGCATCGCGAGATTTTTAACATCTTGCGGAAGATTGTTTCGTAAAGCTACTTCGGCAATGAATTCAAATAGTGGGTAGCCATTTACTGCGGCTTGGAAAAAAAATGACAGACCGCAACACAGCATTAGTATCAAACCAATGCACGTAATTCTAAAGTTAAAGTTCTTCATGTTGTTGTTCATAATGTACCTTATTTATGCTGACTGATTGGTTCAGTTCATTTATACACGCCCCATTCTCTCCTTTTAGAAATTAGCGAAGCCAATATCGCACCTTAATTGACAAAGCATCGCTTCAGTGACCGACAGCTCGCTAAACGTCACACCAATCTCATAGTCGTATCAATTTAATCGCTGATATAGCCCTGCTTATTTGAATTTCTTGGTTCGACACTGAGATATCCTCAGCTTACGTAGCCAATCTAAACCCGTGATTTTGGGTTGGCGTTGAAATTTTCTGCGGTTTAGTGCTATTGCACAGCCCCCAATACGCACGTTTCCCACAGCGTTCGCAGCAAAAGAAAACTGGAGTAAATGATGACTACAAATACGACTTCGACCAACACAGAAACCAATAGTACTGTCCGGTTAGTGGCGGCATTAAAGGTTTTAGGTGTAACCGATGATACGCCCCTGCATTTGCGCCAATTGCTCATAAGCAGCATTTTATCGGTCGCGAAATTTAATGATGATGCAGATTTAATTGATATTTGTGAGTTTTCTCTGGCTCGTTTGCAAACCGAACTTGAGGATGATGTCAGCGAAAGCGCGGGTTCACCGATTCATTAATAAGAGGAACAAGCCATGAAATTCAATCCAAGGAACATCCTTTCTGGCATGGTCATACACTTACTGATGACTGTCGGTGTTGCACACGCGGAATCTGACCGAGTAAATCTCCACACTTGGAAGCAATACGGCGCAGCGGCTTCGGGAAACTGGGCGGTAAGTCAAGATGGCCAAAGCGTGTATCAAAGCATTAATGGTGCGCCTACCGCGTTTATGAGTGCCAACAAGTATGAGTATCGAACCTTCAAAGGGATCATACAGGTTGATGCAGGAGCCGGTGATGATGACTATATCGGTTTCATTTACGGCGATCCTACTGCTGGTGGCTTTTACCTGTTCTCTTGGAAAAAGCTACCGACCTCTGCAGACAGTGGTTTCAGTTTGATTTATTTCGATGGCACCCTAGATCAGATGAGCGATTATGGGTGGACGGTTCATGATGTCGAACAAGGCAAAAATACTATCTTAGGCAAAAAGCGAAACGTAGAGTGGATGCACGGCCAGCCCTATCAATTTGAAATGCAGCTGTTTCCCAATAGGATTGTGACCAAGTTAGATGGCGCGACAATATTTGATGTCAATAACCTGACCGTAGCTCCGGGATACTTCGGCTTTTTTAACTGGTCACAAGGGAAGGTGCGTTACAATTCCATTCAGCAACTATATCCACCTATAGCTGAACACAAAACAGGGGATATCTCTCAAGGTGTGCCTTTTACGGTAACGGGCACATGGACGGATAGGAATACAACGGATAGCCACAGCTGCATGGTAAGCCAACAGCCTTATTATGGTACTGTGACGATGACTCCCCCGTGTACCTTTACTTATACCCCATCACCTGACCACGATGGCATTCAGACATTTAAATACAGAGTGACGGATGAATCGAACTTGTTTACTGACGGCAATGTCGATGTAAATGTACGATCAAGCGGCACTTCCTTCACCCTGCCTCCACACCTTGTGTCTGGTCAAATAAAGAATGTCTTCACCCAAATTAAATCAACAAGGACTGACGGTAAACCGGTCGTGAATATAATCAATAAGCCTAACTTCATGCGATTAAATGAGTTGGGTGTCATTGAGATGAATCCAACTGACGATGATCTTGGCATGCATCACGACATCACCTTCGAAACAAGCGATGGACTCAAGACGTACAATGCAGGGACATTCGATATTCAGGTTATACCCTCGACAAACAATGACTACTTGAACCAAAATTTTGAGATTATCACTTCCGATGTGCAGCTGCTTGACTTAGACAATACGCCTCACACCCTCGTGACCATTCCAGCACTTGAAAGTGGTGAGGGTAATTTAGTAGAAGGCCCACATGAGGCTCTAATCACCGCTGATGTTAATAACACTCATGACATGATGGTCGGTGATAAGGTTGCCGCACCAGGTGATACGGTATCGATAACCGTTAACCTTGATAAAGCAGGGTCAGCTCTACCCATATTCTATTTTACTCCGGATGCGGAAGTTGCGAATTTCAGCATTGAATTCCCTTGGATTGACTCACCTCACGATTGGCGTTACGTCGTACAAAGAACATGCTCAGATGCCGACTCTAATCGATGTGATCGAACATTGGAGATGGACAGATTGAAAGCGCCAACAGGCAACCTTCAAGTCTTTCTAAGAAAGAGTGCAAATGCTGAGTATCATAGTTATGGATTTGCCGACGTTTCCACTTGGCGTAATTCTGACTTGGATGAAAACCTTGCGACACTCAGTGACGGTGACTTGGTGGCCATTAACATCAACCAGAAGACAGCTGCTCTAAATGACTTCATCAATCAGGTCATTACACAGTTTGGTGATGGGGATTTGAGCACCAAGCTATCGAACATAGAAGATCAAGCGATCTTGCTGTATCGAATCGGAAGTGGGGTAAAAGAATATAAAACCCAAAAGAGTAACCGCTGGGGGACTTCTTCGGTTACATGGATAAGCCTAACTGAATGAAGGAAATGGAATGAAATTGAAGATAAATGCTCCCAAAGGGAGCATTTTTTTAGTTTATTTGTTCAGGAATACGAACGCCATGGCTACGTAACACACGAATGATGTGTGATTGAACGTAAGCCAGCGTGCATTCGCACCCTTCAAAGTAACCTTTGTCTATATCTAAGCTCGTATTTCTACGTTGCTTTTTGAGTTTTTCATCTTCACGAAAGTCGCATAAGAGTTCTCGCAAATCATCTTCTAAACTGCTCGATGGTTTGGTGGATTGCTCTTGGTTCACAGACGTGGATGCTTGAAGTTTTAACCATGACCAAATAAAGCTCTTATTGGAATTCACCGCTTCAGCAAACCGTTCGACGGAGCGAATGGAGTGATATTCGGCGTATTGTTCCCATAATGGTTTGGCAACTGAATCGGTTAAACATGCTACAAACTTAAACGACAATGTTTCTTGGATGTCATTATTCCCTGCTCGAAGTGGAACCACTATCGTGTCACCGAAGTCGATAAAAGAATGGGTAGCAGCCATTAGAAACTCAATCGAGTAATTGCGCGTGGGTGTAAGTAATCCGTGCTTTTTCGTATCAAAATCATGATGATTATCATGACGTCGTAAGCACAAGTATTCATGAAATGCAGTACTGAACTTACACGGTGTTAAAGATTGATCAATCATGACCCAATCGGAATCAATAACTCTATTGTACATGGGATGTCTCCTCATCATTTAGGGACAAGCCCATTACAGTTGGTAAAAATTCTCGTTGAAACTCTCCAGCCACCAGCACATCACCAATATAAACAAATTGGGAACCTGGATGTTCTGCTGTCTCTGGTGAGAATTCAGGGTTCATGGCAAATTGACGAGTACACTCAACGGTTACGACCGTCCAATCGCTGGACATGGCCATTTGCATACTCTTCTCTTTCGTGTGACCTTGATTGAGATAATATTCATAACTTTGCTCAACTAAGCGTTCATCACGGATTGTGAGTTGTTCACCTAAAGGGATTGTCTCTGCACCAAACTTACAATCTGCAAGTACAGTGGAAGAAGACAAGCCGATGATAGTAGTGAGTGCAAATTTGCTCATGAAGTTACATTTCAAATTTGCGCATTTTGTTGTGAAAGACATGGTAGTTCCTCGGTATAGTTCGTGCGTAGGCACATGGGGTTTAGTAAGTGCAGGTGTCATTTTCTAGAATGAATATCGATTTCTGAGCTGCATGATTTAAGTACCACCTCAAGATTCTCTTCAGGAATCTCGTTAACTAGGCGACCTAAAAAATATTCCACAACGACGGCTACATCAGCACCTTCTAGATGCATCGCGACCGGTTCTGCCATGGCTTTTTCTGTCATTTCAATATTCATAATCACACCTGTTGCTGTGAGGGTAGTTGTCTAATTTTCCAAGCTATTCCTTGTGGGAATGACCTAGCGTAGCGATACACATTTTCTGCCTCTGTATCTTCAAACTTTTTCTGCTTCACCTTGCCGTTGATCTTGTAGAACAAAATAAAGTCAGCAAACTTACTTATTGGAATGTTTCGTGGCATGAGTTAGCTCCTCCAAGAACTGGAATTTGAGACGTACTAGGCCACCGCACGGGTAAGCTAATAGGTCCCGTGTTGGGTTAAGGTTATGGGGGTTAAGAGCGGATCTTTGTTTCTATGTTTGTTGGGAAACAAACTTCGAATGGGGGGTTACTTCTTTAGAAGTGCTTGTATCTCATCGTCCTGTAGAAGATGGTCAATTCGAGCAATAATGCAGTCGCCTGCGTAACTATCTAATTTGACACTTTGAGCTTTCAACTCATTGAATGAGCGATAAGTCTCTAAGAGCAAATTTGACGGTGGTCTTTTGAGCAATTTAATGCGTCTGACAGTTTTAATAAGACTGATTTCGATATCCACTAAAGCTGACATTTGTTCGAAAGTAGTCATATGAGATCTCCATTTATTCAATGGCAAACAGGGGTATAAAAATCACTAAATCAAGACTTCGACAATAGGTACATTAACGTAGCCGGTTTTGTATGATCTTCCTGTTAGCTTAATGATTCCGGCCTCAACAAGAACATGTTCAATTCCAGTATTTTCACTGAAATTCTTGATGCATGTTTCATTCTCTAAAAGAGAGTCAGTTGGAACACAGGTTGTTGCAACACAAATGCGTTCACCGGGAAAGGTGTCGTTGTTAATGTTGTTATCGGTTTCAGCAGCAATCAGCTCAAGCGCAATTACACCGTTAGCGTAGTGACGTTTAACAATGCGGCAATCAAAACCAAGGAAGTTAAGTGCATTCATATCTGGACTCCAGTTATTCATGGGACTAGTTGGGGTATAAACAAGAGTTGTATTTGAAGGTTGGTAACTCTGAGGAGTTAATAGGGGCAGTCAAAGGACTGATTACATTTCAGATGGCGTAATAACCAGGTGAGCTAGAGGGTGATCCTCGCTGTCCAAGTGTACAGTGTGTTACTCAATTTGCCCTTTTACTATGGCAAAGTAATGAGTCTCAGTTTCCAATTAGTCAGCTTATTTTGCTTGTTTTGAGTACGCGTGCTTTCTAACCATTGCAGATAGCGCACACGTACATCGTGACCGTGGGTTTCAATCATTACCTATTCAAATCGATATAGTTCTCATGAAGATTGATGACTATTATCGCTGGACAATAAGTTTGAAACTTTTCTACGTCCCAAAGCGTGTGTCTAGGTACTACCAGAATCCAATACTGACCATAAAGATCAATGCATAGACTCAATCAACGTAATGACTGGAACGTCACATTGCCTCTAGTTATCTCTTCATGAACTTTCGGGCGGTGCTTAAAATTGACTAAAACTTCATACTCTTGCCCAAAATCAACATTGTCACCAAATGGACCTATAATAGCCTTTACATTTGTATCAACTGGAACCTCGATTACACATATTTTTATGGGCTTCGTATAACCATTTTTCAATGCGTGGTAAATCGCGATGTAAGGAGACAAAGTTGTAGACACAGGTTTGGTCCAGTCATCATTTTCATTTTCAGAACAGACACCGCGAAACAAAATCTGACCTTTGGCTAATGAAAGACCTTTCTCCTGTATTTCCATATCTAAATTAATGAAATCATCGACATTGAAACCTCTATAGTTTCTCTGAAATAGTTTAAATATCGGGGTATCACCGTTACTGGCCATACTCTCTTGCCATTGATTCAAAACATTTGAACTTTTAAGGAATTCTTCATACTTAATACATTCATTAGGTTTTTTGTGGGTACTAGGGTCAATGTGATATCCATAAAGCCCTGAAAACATGCCTAAACAACTTTCCAGACTACCGTCCCAACCAAGTAGCTCAACATCAAATTTATCTATGAGTACCCCTCCATCGAAAAATATAAAGCACTTAAAAGTCACCTTGTTAACTAAACTCAACCAATCGAATAAGCTGGCGACTAGGTAAACTAGTTTGCCATTCGAGTAACTACTTCCTTATATATATGTCCATATCCCTCTGAACCGCGTCTCAGTAAGTAACTAAAATCTACCGGTCTTGTATCATAAACTTCGAATGTGTCATGAAAAGCGCTATCGCGACCAACAAATACTTTCTCCAAACAATCGTCAAACTGATCAGCAGTGATGTCGACAACAATAGTTTCATTCACCGTTAACCAAACATGGTTATTTTCACTGTACTCGCATTCCGGAGATGGACGTTTGCCGACTGACTATACAACGTTAACATCATATTTTGCTCTCAAATAGAGTCCCAAAATTACACTAGATACCTCACACGAACCTGAAGGAAACCTTTGAAGCTCAACATCAACATAGGTTGACTCTGAAACGACCTTCTTAATCACTTTCCGGACCAGGGTGGCCACTGTTTTTAGTTCTGATACTTGCACTTAATCTCCTTATCAATCATTAGCTAATTCCTTATATTGGGAATTATTCGCGATTGAATTTCGTCTATGTTGCGGTCATCAAATATAAAACTCAACCAATATCAATCTATGATGTGTGTCGAAAGATAATATATTTGAAGAGATCAAGAACTATCACTATCATAATTGCCATTCTTTATAATATTTTCAGTTAGTTAGAAAAGGAACTGGTGAATGAGAAGCGTTGTTAGTGATGATAAAATCACGGATTTTAGGGAGTTAGTGAACTCAAACTCTAGCTTTGTGTATCAAATCTACAAAGATAAAGGCGGTAAGAACCTTTTTAACCTCGTTTGCTCTGCTATGGATTGGATCACTGTTTCTGTTAGGCACTTAGAAAATGCACCTGAGTTTGACAAGAATATAGATAGTAGATGTATGCAGGTCTACTCTCTTATCTCTTCAATAGACCTCATTTTCGAGTCAATCAAACAACTCCATCGAGTGTTTATGAATGACAATAAAGATCCGTTTCATGGTGAAAAGAAATGCTTCAAAGCTCGCCTCTTCCCTAATGAAGATGACAATAATTACTTTAAAACTATCAGGGCGTGTTTCGGTGCTCACCCAGTAAATCTTAATCAAGAGAATTCAAAGCGATTCGCAAGTTGGCCATTTACAAGCAGTTTCAACACTGGCGACCTGAGTGTTCATTTGTACAGTCGAGATGTGGGCAAAGAGGACTTAACGTTAAACCTGAATATCAATGAGCTGTTCGAATTTCTCAAGATACGATATGAGTACCTAGATGTTATCGCTGATAGGATTGAAACGCTGTTTGTTGAGTACCAACACAAACTTTCAAAAGAAAAAATTGAGACTAAACCTGATCCTTTAGAACAACTCTATGTTCTTCGCACTGAGTCAGAAAAAAGATTAGATAACGAATACTATAATGGAGAGATTGATGACCTCATTATGATTTTTGAAGCGGAAGTAACTGACGCTGACCTTGTACCATTAGCTGATAAGTATAAAGAATCCCTCCTACCTCTGATTGAAGAGATTAAGACGAATCTACAAGAAATGAACATCGTTGACCTAGCAACCATTAGTGTACTGAGATTAAGATCTGACCTTAATAAAGAATTACGATACGAACTCGGAAAGTTCTACACTTGGGTTCACAGTGGTAGGTATGATCCGCTACTCGAATACTATTTTGAAAGGTTCGACGCTTCTACTGATGGTAAGTTCAAGTTCACCAAAACTGATGACATCAAACTTGCGTTTCTTAAAACAAAACTTATGCTCACTGAAAGGTGTGAATAAGTTGGCTTTGCCCTTTTCTTTAGCTGCTCAATACTTTTGAATATCAAAGTGACCTCAACATTACTGTTTCAACTTTGGACTGTATCTCATTAAGGGGCAAAGCCTTCTCAGAACACTGCTAAACCAAAATGGCAAACTCGCTCACGCCACTTGAACGGGAAAATCAAGCATGAAAGGTTAATGCTTTAACTGCACTCAAACTTACTATCATAAATGCCCCCTAGTGTATCGTCGGTTGAGTGTTAGGCAGCGAGTTCAGGTTGTGTTCAATTTGTTCAGCATCCGACATCTTACTGGCGATGTAGTGTTGGGTCCCCTCTTGTCGTGTTATCGGATCGATATTGATGATTTTGAGGTTGCCTGGAATGATGGCAGTACCAAATTTGGTAGATAGGTATTCGAGCTTATGAAAGATTTGAATCACTGCGGCTGCACAGTTGAGGGGCTTAACCTCTTCGAGATAATAAGTGTAGTGATCGAGAGGATTGCTGCGTTCTGTATGCTTTTCACAATATGCCTGCATGAGCTCCATAGTTAACGCACCAGTACCGCAAAATGGTTCATAGACCTCGTTATCATTGAGCCCCATCATTTGCTCTAAAAAATCGTCATCTTGATGATTGTTGATTCGTTTCGTCTTTGTATTCACACCTAACTCAATCAGAATGTCCCCGATTGGATCACTGTACCCATTAAGCATTGCATTGCTTAACAACTGTGCAAGCTCTACCACCCCATCTTGTACTGATTCTTTAGAATCTAACCTTGTAGTCACTTTGTGCTGATTAGTATGCGCAAAGGCCCAATAGAAGACAAAATCAGAGAAGGATTTGGAATGGCTGTCATCAAGGTTCCAACTGGTGATGATATTCAGTGCTTGGTTGATCGTGTCCTGTTTATTCATGTGCGCTAACCCATTTAAGTTCTTGATAGTCGGTTAAAACGGTTATGCAACATACAAATGCGGATTTAGGAAGTATTTCAAAGAAATTGAAATTTAGGGCGAAGCGAGATGGCTGGATGTGTCAAAGCGGATGGAAATGGTGGATGAAAAGCCACCCGATCGGGTGACTTTTCATCTTAACTACAAGGTATGCAGCTACTTATTCAGGTAACGTGTCGAGAAACACATTTTACCTCCTAAGTCTTTTAAGCGGCCATCGAGTTCTTGACGACGCTTTTTTTCAGCTTCACAACTTTTGCAGGTTCCCATCTCACGCTGGCCATGTTTAGTGGTGCGCTTGACGTGCCAAAATTCTTTAGTGAGCGGAAAAAAGTGATTGCATAAGGTACATCGTTTTTCAATACCAATGGCAGTCAATTTCATTTTTCCTAGCTGAGAGTTTTTACGCAAAATGTTGTCAGTAATTGCAAAATGGCAGGTGTCTAGTGACATCGCGATATTGGCAATTGGTACTTCAAACTTTTTGGCAATTTCATTTATCGGCATATCTTCTTTGGATAACGCTTTAATTAAGATATGGTCGGTATCATCTAAATAGGTTGATTCCACGATAGATTCCTCCAATTTTGAGGGATCTATCCCTATGAGGGAAGATCCCTCACGGGTAGTGGTGGGTTGTATCAAGGTTTGGGGTTAAATGAAGTAACCTTGATATGGACAGCTCTCAGAAGCAGGGTAATCACTGTATTGCTTACCTTTTCTGAAACTGAATTTTAATGGGTATTTAACTGGTGCTAATTGCAGGTCAGTTCTCAAATGCGATGGGAGATCGTTTGGTCTAATTTCCTCGCCGTTCACGATAATGAAATCGGAAAAAGCTTGGAATTGGGTAAACTCGCGTTCAAGCAGTGCAGGGTTCACCTGTCTTAGCACATCCAACTCATTCTCTTTAATGAATAGATGGTTATCGTATTCAAAAGAGTCCAAGCCAAAGGCCAATTTTATCCCCAGAGTTCGGAGTTAATCGTCGTCGTATGAGTTCGTGACTGTCGTTGGCAAATTATGTTTCGCTAACCATGTATAAGCATCAACCCCTCCGAAAACACCATAACCTTCATAAGCCGGTTCATATATTGGGTCTTCGTTGTTTGGTTGGAGCATGTACACTGGACGACACTTCTCAGTACACGTATTAAAGATTGACTGTTTTGTGTCAGCGGTTTTGAAAGAAAAAAAGCCCATAATGTGTTCCTCTGCATAAGCTGGTTAACCTATGAGGCACACAACTCCCCTACGGGACGTATGCCCCAAAGGGAGTAAAAGGAAGATTCCTTTAAGATTGGTTACTTCGTTAAGAAGTCAGCAATAATGCTCATGGCATCTTGCGTATTTTTGATGACTGCTGCGGCGCTAGTGTCTCCGTGGTCCGAAGCGTCATACCAAATATCAGCAACAGCGCCATCTTGAAGAGCTTCAACCTCAGTTTTAGGCACTGTGCCGAGAAATGATTTCAAGATGTATAACGCTGAACTGTGCAATGTATCTGCACGGTCAGAAATCATCTTTTCAACCAACTCTGCGCTGATGTCTTCAACGGCTTCACACTTATTGTCTTCAATGAATTCGAGCAACTTGGCTTTATCATCGAGCAATTCAGAATCAATAACTTCACTAAGGTACGCGCCAGCGGCCTCAAGATAGAAGTATTTCGATGCTGTTAAGTTGTCTAGAAACTCCAAAACGGATCGAGGGGCTTCAACATCTTGCGATGTAGGTGTTAGTTCATTCATGGTATACCTCTTGAAATGAGGGGACCGCCCTAATGGGTATCGGACCCACAGGGGGTTAAGCTATAAATAGCTTCGCAATTAAGTCAGCTAGACTGATTATCCCTAAAAGAAATCCAATCAAACCTAAACGAAAGGAAAGCTTTACATTAAGATCTGGGAACGTCCAAAACCATCTTGTAATGTCCCACCAGTCAGCTGTATTCACAGACAAACGAACGTCTTTATTAAAGGTCACACCAAGTTCATTTACACCATCGTAATCGATAGCAATATATTCCTTGTTCAGCCCTTTAATCTTGCCGCCATTACCCATGCAATATCGGATTATCCATTGACCATTCTCTTTGTTGGTGATTCGAATTGCCGTTCGTCTTTTTAGCTTTAAGCTTCCAAAACCAACACGACTGTTTTCGAATCGAACAATTGAATGAGACAGGCCAGAGTCTTCATCAGGCAAACGCAGAACACGTTGAGCAATCATAAAGCTGTGACCATCGTGTATTCGACGACATGGACGTTGAATATCTAAAGTTTTGCGATTCATCAGTTTGCCTCCGTCAGTTCAATCGAACGCTGAATACAAAGAGACATAAACGCAGCCATGACTGGATGATTTAGATCTTCGAACCAACGTTGCCATGACTTCCAGCTAGAGTTTTCATCTAAGCTACATTCCGCAAGAGCAGAAGAATGCACGCAAGCATGGCTCAGTAATTGAGTGACTTTGCGTACCAGTGTTTCTTGATATCGAATACCCGTCACATCGAAAGGAAGTTTGCACGAAAGCTGTTCGGCTTCTTCGGTTTCAATCGGAAAGATATCGTCATTTTTTATCAAGAACGCTTGATGACTTGCTTCAAAACAAAATGTCACGAAGTGTGGATTCACGCCTTTTCCAATTGGAAACAAGACACTGCCACAAGGCTTTACAACCCAGAGAAATTGGGTGGTTGGGTTATCACGGCGAGTACGATTCAAGCTACGCGCATCAGCTTCAATATCATCAATCGCAACGATTGGTAATCCGAAGGGTTTTGCTGCAGTTAAAAGCATATCTGAAGTGATCATATTCAGTTCCTCCAAGAACTATTAAGGTTTTGAAGGGACAACTTCCCACAGGGAAGAAAGTCCCTGCTAATGGGTAAGGTGTAAGGGGTTGAGCTATATAGCTCTTTGCTTGACTAGACCTAGACTCGGGCTAGTCGTGCTGAATGCACGTTTGCCAAAAAAACGAATCGATAGTTCTTGAAACAGGTACATTTCAAACATCGACTCAGGGCTAAATGAGCAATATAACTTGCGAGTACCAAACCAACTTCTTTCCATGATGTCAGCACCAAAGCTGGATACCATCGATTCAAACTGCTTGAGTTTGTACTGATCTTCCCAGGTTGTAGGTTTGACGATCCAAAAAGACATGGAATGACAATAAGGCATAGCCTCATAACTCACTGCTTGCTTGAATGCCAATCGTAATGATTTAAGCCAGCCTTCAGGGGTTGCCCATCGACCATTAGGCTTTAAATCGCCACTTTCAACACTTCGGCACCATTCACATCCGTATTTTTGGAATAGTGAATATTCAGTGTCGACACCGCAATACATCCAATCTCGGGTGCGCTTTCCTGACTCTGTATCAACACAATTGGACGGACCAATTAAGAGTTGAAGCATGTACAAGTTATCCGTTGAGATGATCTTGAACCGTCTGAAAAGTTCGGCATCGATATCGTAATCGCTCATAGTTGAACAATTGATATTGAAATGTTTGAGTAGGAAATCTTTCTTTTGTTGACTTACTACATCTGCAGGACAGAACGTAGCAAATTTCTCATAGATGATTTCATATGACATAAGGGTTTCCTCCATAGGAATTGGGGATACAAGTTCAATGTCTTTGATTGACGTTGAGTTTGTTGGGGTTATGGGTAATTAAGGTAGTTCGATGTCAATGTCTGATTGCGAATCAACGCAACAAACAAGTATTTCACCGTCTTGCTTATATCCAATAGGGTCATTTAAGTAAGTAGGAGTGCCAGTAGCTTTGAGACGACAAGCGCCACAGTAACCATTTCGGCATTCAGAATTTACTTTGTATCCAGCTCTTTCTAGTGCGACAAGCGCCGTACAAGAATCAGTTGGAATGGGTGTGTTGTTAACTCGCATAATAAACCTCGAATAAATCTCCAGCAGGCATGCAAATACCAAGAGAACGACCGTTGTCCCATTGCATATGCAATGTTCCCATGTCGTCGATACGCTTGATTTGACCAAGTTCTCCTGCATCAATTGGGTCAATATCGTTCATGTGAATCATCTTGATGACGTCACCAGGTTTAAGCGATTGCTTGATTGTTTCAGTAGTCGGGACAAATAAAGTCTCAGCCAGAAACCAGCAATCTGTAGCGAAGTTATCGTGGTATTTTGAATCTAAAAGAAATGGCACATCTAATAATCCATTTGATGTAGTTCGGAAATGTTCACGGCCAGTAAGCTCAAGAGAGGCGTTAATCCAACGAACAGCGCATTGCGCGATTTGTAGGTCCAACGGGTTATCGTTACAGATATAGCGGGTCATAGAAGACGTATAGTTTGCTAAAGCTGCATCAATGATAGAGTTGCGCATGGTAATTCCTCCAAGGAATAAAGGAACAAACGCAACCTATGGTAATAGGGTACGAACTGTTCCCTATGGGTAGGTTTTTGTGACTTGGGTATTAAAGTCAATGGGGACATGTCATAAGACAAGAGGATATTGCAACAGCATCCTAACTGGATGAGGAATAATCACTTTAATAAAGTGATAAATTTCTCGGGTAAATCAATTACAGTTAACACGAATTTCATCGTACTTTTGGCAATTACTGGCGGTATTTTCCGTGTTTACGAAGTACTTGTGTTCTAGTGACCTAATGGCTGAGTAGTAACCTTAAGGTTGATTTTCGTTTTACTGTGCCATCCTTAATTGGCACAACGGCTTTCACTTGCAATAAGCTCCACCCTAACCGCTCTGACTCTTCAAGGACGATGCATTCATAGGAAGCCTCAACTTCACTCAGTGCATTGGCCATATCAGAGAACTTTAGCTCGGACAGCCCTTCAATGTTTTTACCATCAACCGTGTACCAAGACCCAGTGACCATAAGGTTCTCCTTCAGTGATTTTATTTATATCGTTATACAGCAACCGTGCATTGTCTTGAGCTTTTTGCGTTTAGACCAATCCTTGAGCGACCTAAAAGCAAAAAGCCTCCCCGAAGGAAGGCTAATGCGTATTTAAGCAACATCGTTAAATTCTCTATCGAGAAAACCAACCGGTGTAAGCTTGTTTTTGGCTAAGTATCCGATGAAATTCTGATATCCAGAATCACACCATTCATCAAGCCAATCTTGTGATTTTGCCAATTCCTTGATGGGACTCGGTGGAGATGCAATGGTCACTTTGCAGTGATTCATATTTTTCTCTACACGTTCCTTCAAAGAGATGGCAGCTCTGTCGCCTTCCGGCATGTCTTTTCCTTGTGTAAGGCGATCTTTGTCTTTAAAAATAACCAAATCGGTTACTTCGAAAGGAATATCGATCAGCTCCATCAAGGTAGAAGAGATACCTGACCAAACAGGAATACTCTCAGCATGCTGGCAAGCCAAACAGGTTTCAGGACCTTCTCCAACACCTAACACAATTCGTGTATTGCCCATTTCATCTTTGCAGATTAAAGGCATACCAAACTGTATTGATGCACCGCGAGGATCCTCTATTGGTGACATTTGCATCTTAGGGTTATCAAGCAACGGTGATTTATCTGAGCCATCGTCATTCAAAAAAATTCGATGAAAAGCAATCGCCTCACCTTTCAAATTTTGAATGTATAAAACAATGCCTGGTAAATACACTTCGTTGCTTTGTGAGTCCCACATTTTAAGTTGTGAGTGAAACCCAACGTTGCAAGGTATTTGAATGTCACCTAATCCGCGAGATATTAGATAGTTCATACCTATTTCAGATTCAGTGACAGCAAATGCCTCATGTTCAACCTTTTGCAAAATCCATAGGCGTTTGCTTATATCTGCAGGATTAAGAACAGCTTTCTCTTCTTTTTGAGCGGCTACGGCTTTCACTTCTCGTTGAGAAATGTTGTCTGTAGACTCCCCCAAAATATCTAAGATAATGTCCATCGCCTTCGATTTATTACAATTTTCAAGCCAAGCGACCATATCAATACCATCACCAATACGACCCTTACCATTGTAATAACCGCCACCAGACTCGTTCCAATCTTTGTACAAGCGAAAGACAGTTTTGCCTTTGCCAGTGAATGGATCTGGTACAGCTTTAGAAACACCATTTGAAGACTTTCGCATCGCCTCAGTTAGTTCACCGTAACATTTGAACACTGAGGACCAGCCACCATGACGCATCACTAACGCATGTACATCTTGGATTTTTGATCTTCTGTAATTGCTCATTTTGACCTCCTAAAAGGGACGCTCCGAAGAGCGTCACTGTTACGTTTAACTAATTTCAATCGATGACAACAAGTTCTGTTGAATCATGTCATCCAACACAGCGGGAAGGTCATCAGCATCACGTATCACTTGATAATTTGGAATGCCTCCGTACCTTGATTCGCAAATATTGATTGACGCAACATCAATCCCTTCGGCTTTACATTGCTCTACCTGACTTTCGACAGCATGTGTATCAGCTGGACACCCATCGGTAACAACAAGTAATTGCTTTCTGCTTGCCAAATCGAGCTTTGTAAACTCTTGACGAGCAGCTAAGACAGCCTTATTGGTTTCAGTACCATCACTAGAGTCAATACCGATTCGCGGATAGCATTGCATCAAAGGTTCATTGAATGACTTTCCAACATAAGCCATCGTATTGAAATACAAGACTGATACTGGTACATCCAACTCTTCAAGTGCAGCTGCAACCGATAAGGCGGCTTTCTGGGCAATGTCTAATCGACAGTAGCCAGTTCGATCTCCAGACTCATTTGTAACAGGCACACCCATTGAGCCAGAAATATCAATCGCAATAACGAATGAAGATTTATGAGTCTCAACGATATCCTCTGTATAGAAGATTCGACTGTTACCAGCAGTTACACCCGCAAGTAAATCACAGTCAAAATCACTACCAGATTCATCGTACATGATGGGTACAGCCTCTTTAGCCCACATCTGCGATTCGATAATACGTTTAATCGCACGAGCACCAGAGTTGATACTGCTTTGGATTGGCATTGATAACATTCGCCCATTTAGCTCTGGCGTGACGTTATAGTTACAAATGTCCTCATAGGATGCCGGATTCACTGAAGCATGTTTATTGATCGCTTGATCGATAAGCTCATGAAGATCGGCCAATGCTTCACCCAAGCGCTGAAAATCTTCATCACTGAGTGGGTTACGGGTTGAAGAGCCTTGAGAAGCGCCCTGACCAGTTGAACCGGAGTCCTGACCATCTGAGTCATCATCTGAATCCGAACCGGAGCCCTGACCATCTGAATCATCGTCTGAATCCGAACCGGAGCCCTGACCATCTGAGTCATCATCTGAATCCGAACCGGAGCCCTGACCATCTGAGTCATCATCTGAATCTGAACCGGAGCCCTGACCATCTGAATCATCATCTGAATCTGAACCGGAGCCCTGACCATCTGAATCATCGTCTGCATCTGAACCGGAGCCCTGACCATCTGAGTCATCATCTGAATCTGAACCGGAGCCCTGACCATCTGAATCATCGTCTGAATCTGAACCGGAGCCCTGACCATCTGAATCATCGTCTGAATCTGAACCGGAGCCCTGACCATCTGAATCATCATCTGAATCTGAACCGGAGCCCTGACCATCTGAATCATCATCTGAATCTGAACCGGAGCCCTGACCATCTGAATTATCGTCTGAATCTGAACCGGAGCCCTGACCATCTGAATCATCGTCTGAATCTGAATTCTGATTAGCCGATTGTTGTTGCTGTGGTGGTTGCGGTTGCTCTTTAGAAAGACGCTTTAATAAAAGCATAACCTCGATGGTTTCATCTATAGCAGCCACTGTTGAAGGTAATTTACCCCAATTAATCATCCGCTTTTCAATTTCATCAAAAATTGGAGAGTTTGGAGTGCCTAATTTCATCAGTAGATGTCGAGCATCATCACCAAGTTTCTTTAGGTGAGATTGCCCCTCAATTGCAATACCACGACCAGAATACAATAACCAAGCAAATAACAACCCAGCGGGGCCGTCACTTATTATTGGTTCCTGAAAATAACCCTCTTCGAGCAAGTCATAAGTCATTTTCTGAAATACCCAGTAGGCACCAGAAAACTCCTTCATACAAGCAGTCTCTACGCGACAATCTTCAATGATATTGTTGATTGATAAGAACGTGCTTGATTTACCCTTGAGGTGTTTCTCGAAGACTGAGAAGTCACTGAATCGTAAATGACCACCAGCTTCATGAGTAATTTTTGCTTCAACGAGTCGTGACCAAACTTCATCAGAGGGGTCACCAGCATTGATGTAAATATCTCTGCCATTCGTGTAGCAAGTTCGACGGTCAAAATAGATATTTACGTCAAATCGTGCGTGAATATCTGTAATAACTCGCATTGTGTTTTGAACTTCTTGAATTGAAGCCATAAGGTGTTCCTCCAAAAAATAGGATAGAGCTCCCAAAGGGAGCTCATTAGGTTAGGTAGGTGGGGTTAGCCGAACCAGAAGCCGGTTGTTGACGTTTCGCCAGTGACTTCTTCATAGGTAGGAGTACTATTGCCGCTGTCAGTATCAGTAGAAACTACTGAGTCCTTAATCGCGTCAATAATTCTCGGTTCAGATTCATCTGCGACTTCCATCACCGGCACAATGCCATTTAAGATGGAGCCACGTTCTGTAAGGTTATGTACCAATTTAACCGCGTAGGTCATATCAGAGCCTTCGATGTTCCCAGTTTTGGGTAAGGTATCGAACGCTTCATCAAGTTCATCAACCAATCGGTCAAACACAGTGTGTTGGAATGACATTGAGTAAACGTAATCACGAATAGCTCTTATTGGCTTGAAAGTTCGCTGAATCATTGAACTTTTACCAATAATTTTTTCATAAACAACAACAGCTTGCTCCGCGACGTTATCCAAAATCCCTTCCACGATGTAATCAACAGCTTCCTGTTGGTCATCATTGAAATAAGGTTTGAAGGCCATCGGCGGCAACACGTTGAATTGAAAACGTCTAAAGAAATCATCTTTAGGGGTCTTCAATGACTCAATAATTTCAGCCATATCAGGGTTAGCTTTCTTGTGTTCTTCAACTATGGTGTCATAGCGATTATCACGGTCAGCGACTTCTGAATAAAACTCAGCTTGAATTGCCTTGAGTTCAACGAGTAGAGAGTCAAGTTCATCAACTGGAATCGCGGTAACGCGTCCATATCGGACACCTCGGGCTGCAATAGCGCGGCGTGCCTTAGTCTCCAATGTGTTCTTAAACTGCAACTCAGAACGAGGAAACCACTCAATACGGGCTTTACGAGCAATCTTTGAATTCACTTCCTTTTCGTCTAAGAGAGTTTTAGCATTCGCTAACGTTTTCTCTCCATCACGGCCAGAAGTAGTTACATCGATAATCACAAGCCCATTTTCGAGTCGATTAGCAAATTCGCCATCTTGTTGAGCCACTTGGTCAAGTTGATTTTGAGCTACTGTATCGATATCGAGAGTTTGGGTATCGTTGATGTCTTTCATAATTCCTCCAAGGAATAAAAATTGGAGGGACTGATCCCGGTCAGGGAATCTAGTCCCTGAAGGGGTTAGGTAGGTTTGTTAAGGAGTAGCGAACCTAAGTTCGTTTTTGCTGAAACAATTAATCTGTGTAAACTGATATTGCTTCTTCATTTTCTCTTTAACTTTTTTGTCGATGTAGTTACGCGCTAGTAACTCAGACTGATGGGTTTTACGATAGAAGTTAAGCTTTTGGCCTTTGGCTCCGTAAACAACCAGTGTGTCGGCACCAAGGCACGTATATCCCCAAAGCTTATTACTTCCATTGTCATTACAATGATACATTTTGAACTTGATTGTACTGATATCTAGACCGTCTAAATCCGATCTTGGCAAATCAGCATCATCACACTCTGAATCATTGCTTGTTACTTTTTTGATTGCTCTTTCAACCAGGTATACGGTTGATCGAGAATATGACCATTCTTATCTTTGAACACTTGATCAATAATCTTTTCGATATCAGCTTTGTCACGAGTGTCGCAGCCATTCCAAAATACATTATTAAACGAAGCACGCAGTGGAGCTCTATCACCATTAATTTGAATGTAGTAGCACCAAGATAAAACCACACGAGTTGAAAAAGCCGTTCCAATACCAGATTTGGTTGTTCGATCTCGATTAGGACCTAACATTGCATCACGCATAGCATTAGCAAACTGGATTAACTTCTTCAGTAACTTCTTGTGGTCGCGTAAAAACGGAAATTTACCAATTACCACTTTCTCTTCTACTTCCGTGCGTAAATACGGAAATGGCACAACGAATGAACGATTTCGAAAAGCCGTATCCCAACGTCGAGACGATGGATACAAACCAGAAATGTCCCCTTCTCCAGAAGTATTACCTAACGTTACAAAACGATAGTTCTGGTGTGGATAGATGATTTCTCCTGTGTCTTCAATAGACCAAGGTTTCGTCATCTCAGAAGGAAGGTGAAGTTTGGCAATAAAATCTAAAGACCCTTTATCACATTCATCAAGCAAAACACATTTTCCGTGTTTCATTGCGTCAGCGATAGGTCCATAAACATATTCCGTTTGACAACACCCAGCGGCCTTGCATCTTCTCAGGGCGTAATGTCGGGTTAACAGACACCAGCACAGTTGGCCAATTAAGGCGAGCACAAAGCCAAAGCATGAAATCAGTTTTACCAGACCCCGTAGGACCAACCATATGCATGAAGTTAGGTCGTTGAGGTGAGCAAAACCAAGATATAACTTGGGAAAGTTGTTTTTCATCTGGAATATAACCTGCGATTTCGCGAGGTACATCTGGATGACGGTGTTTAGGGATCTGAATAACTGCCGTTACTGCTGCTGGGACAAACGGTTTGAACACGTCGGCCATACGAACAGTAATCATCTCTGAGTAATCAATTTCTTCAACAGTAGAAGTTGGTTGGTTATTCGTGTCTACAGTAGTCACAGGGTTAGCATTAGACATAGTTAATTCCTCCAGGAATGAAGTGTGGGGTTAAATTAATATGGGTAGTTAATTAAGGGGTTAAGCTGTCTTGAGAAAGAAAGCTTTATTAGCATCTTCAAGTAGCATTTCTGCTTTATGAAGAAGTTTGGGGTTATTCAGTACCTGAGCCTTTCGAAGAAGGCGCAGAGCGCGCCTTTTTCGTGCTGCAGATACATTTTTCTGGTGAGAAAAATTCATATCCGCGTACCTCGAATTATTGCTGATTATAAGCACGCTGACGGAAATTTCCGTTGCCTGCTTGTGGGCGGAATTGACGCTGTGTAGAGTCAGGTTGTTGTGCATTATTGGCATTCTGCTGTGGAGCATTCTGCTGTGGTGCATTATACGCTGGACCATTCTGTGGAGCGTTATTGTACGCAGGAGCATTTTGCTGTGGAGCATTTTGCTGCGGTGCGTTGTTATACGCAGGAGCATTTTGCTGTGGAGCGTTTTGCTGTGGTGCGTTGTTGTACGCAGATCCATTGTTTTGTGGGGCTTGATTCGCAGCTTTTAAGCTTTGAAGTTCGAACTTCTTAACCATACCAAGAACACGACTAACGCGGAATTCATGTCCAGTGACATTATTGCCGTTTTTGTCGGTGTAATCGTTAGTAGAGAGTTCAGTTTCGACCATTAAAGAATCACCTTTGTCTAAACCTTGTTTGAAGTTCTGATCAAAAATTTTTTGTGAAATTGACAGGCGAGCCCAGTGGGTTTCATCTTGCCAATTTTGTTGCTCATCTTTAAATGAACGAGTTAATGCAATTGAAACATTGTACCAAGTACTGCCATTTGCATTTTTCTGTTCAATCGAACCAACATTGCCGCCAAGCGTAAAGTTACACAATGAAGGTAGTCCAAATTGATTAACAGAATTGCCATCAATTTCGCCTAACACATTATGAAGTTCATAATAAGTATGCGTAAGTTCGCTGTTATTGTTACCAGTGAATTTACACGTCTTAAGAGATACTTTACACACATAACCAACACCGACTGGAAACTCTAATTGCCCATGGGCAAAAAGTTGAATCTGGTTAGTACGTGACTGCATTTGGTTTTGACCGTCTACCCAAGAGGTAACTTGATCGGCCCAGATGGTCGTGTTGCCATTCTCAATTTGAGAACCAGTAACTACGAATGCGATAAGGCCATTGTTTGAACGGAAAGGTTTCATAATTAATTCCTCATTAATAAAATAACGTGGAACTATAGATAGAGTAATCCCCTAGTGGGATATCTATAGCCCACTTTAGGGTCAGGTTTATGACTTAAAAAAGTCACTGGGGACATAGAATAAATCTATGGGAGAATTGCTATTAGCTCTCCAACTAAGGGAGAAAAGTATCACTTTAAAAAAGTGAAAAAATTTCTCGGGTAAATCACTTATAGTAAACCCCAAGAACGGGAGACTTTTGTAAATTAAGCGCAGCTTTTTTAGTGTTTAACTTTTCCTTGAGTTAAGAAGCGTTCAAAAACTCATTTTTTAGCTGTTGTAGTTTTTCTGCCTGAGATGCCGAATCTGGCTCTTCATTTCGCTGTTGTACGGCCAACTCAATTCGATCTGGAACCGCCTCTCTCAAAAATGACAACTGCTCTTTGAAGAAACACAGTCGCAAGTACTTCTCAGCTCTTGTTATGCCCACATACAACAAGCGACGCTCTTCCTCCCAATGCTTTTCGCCTAAACCATCTTTATCTGGTTGCGGAATTCTTTCATCTTGACAGCTCAATATCGCGACTTTCGGAAACTCTAGTCCTTTAGAGCCATGCAACGTAGCGATCACTACCTCATCTGTGCCAATCTTTTCAGCCTTTTTAGCGTTTATTTTGGTTATCCGGTCATGGAACTGATCTGCGGCCTTAGCCAAACTGCCAAGTGACGCAGCTGTTTTGGTTAGGATGTCAGCCATTGCGCCAAGAGCCGCAGGAGAGTTCATATTTCGTTGCGCCATCACCATTGAAATGATCTTTCGTTGATACTCGGCGTTGACCGTTTTGCTTGGCTCTTTTGGGACACCTTCATGCATGAACATTTCAAAAATTGATTGGGTGTGGATTAGCAATGATTGGCTTTGGGTTAAGGTGGTTACCGTCCCAATAAAGTCGATTCCATTTGATTTAGCACTTTTCGCCATATCAATCATCACCTCATCTTCATGCATGTAAGCCAAGAAATCTTGTAGATACCGACTGTTACGGTGTGTCAGCATCCACATCAACTTGATATAACAAATCACATCGGCTGACTCAAAGAAGCTCTTACCGCCGAGGCGCTTAACTTTCACTTTATGTTTGGACAACTCCAGCTCAACTGTATCGATTTCTTTATTGGTTCTAGCCAGTACCGCCCACCCGCCTTGATCGGCAAGGATACCTTCAACAACACTTTCAACTTGATGGTCTTCATCCTTAAAACCATGACAATCGACAACACCGCCCTCCTCTACGTGTGACCTTAATTCTTTTGGAATTCGTTCTACATTGTGTTGAATTAGGTTGTTGGCCACATTCAGTATTGCTGGTGGACATCGATAACAAATTTTTAAACTGTAGGCTTTCGCGTTTAGATCAGCTTGCATGTTACGGAAGTTATCGACCCCTCTTGCATTTCGAAAGGCATAGATTGATTGGTCATCGTCTCCAACAACCATGATGCAACAACCTCGTTTAGCGTGCTCGTAAAGAAACATATATTGGAGATCGTCGGAATCCTGAAACTCATCAGCACATATGTGAGTAACGCCTAAAGTTTCTGACAGTGGTCGAATTGTTCCATCTCGCAGACCATGAATAACGTCGCGAGATATCTGATTTAGGTCGACTTTGCCCTCTTTTCGCATGATGCTTTCATAAGCTGCAAAAAGTTTCAGTTTGATAGATGAGAATTCTGAGCGAGGTATAGTTAAATACTGTCCGATCGTACTTATCGTTTTCTCTGCTTCCTCATAACTCATCGCCACATGACAAGCACGCATCGCTCGCTCAATATAGATGTTTAAGTGTCCACCCATAACAATCGTTTTATATGAGTTCGTCTGACGCCAAAGCTGCACAGCCATAGAATGAAAAGTACTTGGAAATACACGAAGAGTCTGACTTCTTGGCATTGTCGACTTAAGCCTACGTTTTAAGTTGGTTGCCGCTGCATCTGTGAACGTCAGCATGGCAATTGCGTGTAGCTCGGAATCGGTAAGCACCCGTTCAGCATAACGCACTGACACTTCAGTTTTACCTGAACCGGGCAATGCAACAACCATGATATGGCCTTCCGCATTAACGCAAAGATGTTGATCTTGATTTAACATATACGTGACTCGTACTGCTTCATGGATTTGAATATGTACATCAGAGTAGGAGATTATTTAGCTACAAAGTTCAATTAACGAAGGAAATTCACTTTGTTACATCGTTTCGACATCCGTCACTAATTTTGAAAATAATCCGAAGCTTCCCCCCATTTCCCCCATTTCCCCCCGTTTTCATTGGCTGGTTTTGTGTATTTTTCGGCTCATGATGTATAAATGTAAGTAGATTTAATAAATACTCATACAGTTTCACTTGGCTAAGGAAGACAGAATTATGGACCTATTCAAAACAGCATCAGTCATTACCGCCGCTTTACTCTTGAATGCATGTGCGTCCAATAGTGCAAAATACGAAGTACCGAAATTAGGCACATCAAGTATCGCGCTCCAAGTTACCCGTTCAGCAGGAAGTGGAACGATCATCGAAGACCAAACCTTACCTAAAGGTGCAATTTCGGATGTGGGAATCGGTGGCTATGTGGGGTCTACGTTATTAGGGCTACCATTGGGCTCTATGGCAACGGGTTTCGGATTGGCCATCCTAGCGGATCAAAAGTACGGTTGGGATCGAAGAAACCTAGTTATGTACTTGGATGCTGATACTTATAGTGGCTTAGACGAGTATGAAATGTGTAAGGTTGTCATGTCTAAAATGGATGAGGTAATGGTTCCTTCATTCGACACACTTCAATCCTTTACAAAAAAACCATTGTCGCCAGATTCGAAGTTTTACGATGAAAGATACAATGGAGGTGAAAGCCTTTGTGTTGAAGGGTATCCACTTGATTCAAACGTGGACTCCCACGCAGCGATATATTTCAGAGGAGTGGACACTGCCTTCTTAGGGACGAGAGTCGGTGTACGGTCTATTTCGGAACCTTTCAGTACAGACGTGTTCGATGCTGACCTTAAAAAGCAGATCCCAGATACAAATGTCATCGCGGTCAGATTTACTTATTACAGTAGCCTGATAGCACACATGCAATACAGCGACGCTGAAACAACAGGCTTTGTAAATGCCAATGGCTTATCCACCAGCCCTTCTATTAAGCTCCCGACCGCTACTTTTATGAGTTTACCGATGAAGGAATATATCGCTGATTCTCAGGACATTCCTAACATCAATGCAGTGCGTAACAATGACACGGTGTACTATTTCGTTAAGCCGGTTGATGGACAGCAATTCAGTCAAAGTTTGTCAGAATATCACTCGACGGTCACTGAGATTCTTGAGCGAGCTAAAGACAAAAACTCGCATACGAAAGTTTCTACGCAGTAAGGAGGCCGAATATGGAACAGTTCATGACAGTGGTTTTCAAGTTTCAAGAGGGGGCGTCCCTACCCAAAAAGTTGACACAAGTGTCGGCGGACAATATAGATTGATCAGAAATGTGTCATTTTGAAGCTGTAGTTGACCATTAAGCTGTAAAGTTTGATCATTTTTCCTCTTCGTTACCCCCAAGATAAAGAAAAGAAAACAAAACAATAAAGATTGATCATTTTACAGTGTACTAATGGACAATTTGAACTGGCGTTGACATTGGTACTCTATGCATAAATTGCAAAGGGAGCTACCTCGCTCCCTACTCTGAAAGCACAAGCTGCTTGTAATAAAAAGAGAGTTAGCTCTTGAAACTAGGCCCCCCCCTGAGATAAACACCATTCCTTGACTACCCTTACAATGCTTGCGGGTTTTCCATTTTCAGGGTTCTCAGGGTAGTAAATCAGGTCTGAACCATCAGGATGCTGTGTGCTCACCTCAAAGAGAGCATTTGTGTGGCAACTTCTATATTATCAATATGATAAGCTTTACCACCATGTTATATTTGTTCTTTACAATGCAATTCAAAAGACTTACACCCTCCAATTGAGTCTTTTTTGGCTCTCGGTGCGCAGTGGTACGGTGAATTTGGACCTTTAACTTGAACGAATGTAGAATAAGTAGCCTTACATTAGATTATAATAAGTAAAAATACAGACACATATAATTGACTTTACTAACATGGTTTTCATAGCCTTCTATTATTAATGGTATTTATGAAACAACTAACCTTAACTGCGCTTGCATTTCCCGGGGGGGTGGCCACTTCAATTACTGGGCCAATTGAAGTGTTGACTACAGCAGCTTACCTTGCAGGGGTCACTCCCCCTGAAATTAATATCGTAACCCAGGACAATAATCCTGTTGTTGCACATGGAGGAATAACTCTCACTCCTACAGTAAAAATAGAGAGCATTAAAAGTACGGATATATTACTGATAGGATCTTTGGGAGAGCCTGATAGCGAGCTGACTGCCTGTTCAGAGAAAGCGCTTAAGTGGTTAGAGGATTTTGCAGATACAGATATCCCCATTATTTCTATTAGTACAGGATCATTTGCGTTAGCTAAAGCTAATTTACTTTCTAAGCGAAATGCAACAACACACTGGCGTTACGCTAACCTATTTCGAGATATGTATCCCGATACAAAGTTGCGTGTTGAGAGAAAAGTAACCTGTGACGGAAATTATTACTGTACCTCATGCACCAACGGCTACAATGACGTCATGATGTTCGTCGTGGAGCAATTGTTTGGTTTATCTGTACGTGATAGATGCCAGCAGCATATTTTTGGCAATACCGATAAAGTGCAGCAACAATCATTGGCAAAATTTCTCCCATATCGTCAGCACAGTGATGCTCTTATTCATCAGTTGCAGGACTGGATGCATAATCATCATAGCTTACAGTTTTCTGTATTTGAGTTAAGTGAACGTATTCATTTGAGCGAAAGACAAATGAAACGCAGATTTAAACTGGCAACGGGACAGACACCGATACAGTATATTCAACAGATTCGTCTTTCAGCAGCGAAAGATAAATTAGAAACGACCAAACAAACTGTCGAGGAAATTTCTAGAGTCGTTGGATATGAAGATGTTCGTTACTTTAGAGAGTTGTTTAAGAAGTTTGTGGATATGACTCCGCTAGAATATCGAAAAAGGTATCAACATTAAGTTTGACTTATAGCAATATCAAGAATGGCGGGATATCCCGCCATTCTTAGTTGTTTAGCTTAGTTATTAAGGTTTGACGGCTAGTAATCCCATTGTTGGATTCATAACATTCATTCCTGCTAAAGCCAGTCCGCCAGAGAGTGATTTAGTTCCTCTCTTCGAAGCCGCTTTCTTCGCTTGCTTAAGAAGCATGTTTTGCGATTGATTAAAGCGCGCTTGATTATCAATATCGACAGCGGCTTGAGTAATGTCCTCAGGGCTCATATTGATAGCATCATTGACGCCAAGCGTTTCTAGGTACTTATCCATAACATTTCTATCAGGACTAGCGATACGATCATGCATCGTGGTGACTTCATCCTTCGTAGACATGTTGGTAAAAGTTGGAATACGCCAGATCTCTTCCGCTAAGACTCGGTAGTCCGCTTCTATCATGTTCAACGACGACATGATGCTCTCTTCACAACGGCTCACCGCCACCTGGTTAACGTTTCTGTTGTACTTAATGCCCGTTCTGCGTTTAGTCTGCTTCGAACGTAGGTGCTTACCAAACGAATCCCACAGCAACACCTTAAGTAGCATCGGGTTAACCATAGTTCCAAACTCTAAGCCAGTACCTGCCCCCACTGTTGCACTTGCACCCGCTTTAAATGTGAAGTCTCCAGAACCTTTAACAATGGCTTCCAAAGCAGCAGATGCGCCCAAGCCAACTGATGCAGAACCAGTCACACTACCAGACAACATATTCATACCGCGAGCTTTCAGGGTAAAGGTACTTGTTCCACTAGCCTTAGCACCCACAAAGGCACTTGCACCAAGCTTTGTTTTTATAACTTCATTTTCAGTAAACATGTTGGCACTGTTTATTGCACCGGTGAATTGAACTTTTGCTGTCGCACCGACAAACAGTTCCCCCTCGTTCTTTAGTGACATAAAATCAGCCACAGAAAGTTCATGAGAGACCGTTAACTTCATTCCCATTTCGGCAGCGAGCATCGCATCAATTTCTAAATCGATACCCGGTATAACTTGAGTTGTTACTACCGAATCATCAATACTATAAGTAGCATTTCCTGTTAGCTTATTAACCTCAAATTCAGATTTAGTACTTTTCTCTTTGTTTCCACTAAAAAGATCTCGGCTATGCCCAATGCCATCCAATGCGCCTTTATTGATTTTAGCGCTCGCACTAAACTTGCTGCTCTCACGGGCACCAATTTCAGCGGATGCTTTGATTTGGTTTTTCATTTTTCCGAAGTCCCAAGTTTTTTCAAACTCGACTTTTGCTTCGGCAAATAGTGCTTGTGAGGCTTCAAATGTCAGTGAACCGTCTTCAAGGTTTACTTTGCCCTCAACAGAGCGAGTATTTCCTTTTTGGAACAGATCATTGATAGCGGGCCAAAGTTCAGCATTACATTTGGCATGATTAAAGTAGGCATCTCGCAAAGCATTAACTTGCGCATCAAGAATTTCCACCTTGGCTTGGCCAAGCTCACCGGATGCTAAGATACTGCTATGAGAACGCTTCAAAACTTCATGCTTGTTATGCAGCATTTGGAAGAAAGTACGGTTAATCAGTTTCGAACGGACAGATTCCGTTGGTGAGCGGTGTGGTTGAATCACCTTAACGACACTACCAAACTTTTTCGTCACTCGTTCTACAAAAAACTGCCATACTGGATGCTTAGTCACTGCGCTAGCTTCGTAGGCGCTACTGTTGTTTCCCGACTGGCGATACAATTCCGCCTCAACCTCAGAATAGATAACATCTATCGCTTTTTCTAAATAAGGTAAGGCTCTGTTCGAGTGCCTTCTCCCGCATGCGAGAGACAGTTTTTTCAACCATTGCTCAATTTCTATCGCGCATCCTAAGTTAGGGATTAATTTTCCATCCGTCCCTTTGATTGATGACACATCGAAGTCGAGATTGGCCGCAGCAAGCTGTTTTTTATTCATTAGCTTTCCTTCTATCTAAATCTCAAGGCTCAGGGCTTTTCGCCACTGGATAAGCGTTGAGTTTATTGAGTAGTCATGCGCATATGACATGACCTGATCGATGATTTTAATCAGTGAAAACCAGTCGTCCCCCGTTTCGACCAGACCTTCCCCACCCTTTTGATTTGGCGAAGCAAACATAGGCGTTGCTTGCCATTCGGAGAGTGCTTCCCGAGAAGTTCCAGTCCGACAACTGGCACCGAAATCGATCAATCGAATATGTTGTAATTGAGGTACATAAAGCAGGTTAGATGGCTTGATATCGCCATGTACCCACCCCTTGCTATGACAGTGTTTGAGCGCCTGAACCACACTGGGCAAAAGCGAAGCAAATAACGCTAGATCCTTAGGCTCAAACTCAATCAGCGGTATCGCACTTTGATCAAACTCCAGCGTTAGCTGCAATTTGCTCCAGTCGACACCCACTACTTTTTGTATTTGAGCGCCCTGACACTCTTGCAAAGCAACCCACTCTCTTTGCAGGCTCTCTGCAGAATCAAAATGCTTAGTGTAGTGGGTCAAGTCGTTACTGATTTCGTGTACACGGGAGTGCGTCGCCAAAACTTGGCAACGCACTCGTTCCTGCGATTCAATCACTGCTTTCAACATCGACAACCTTAAAGCTGCATAGGCAACGAGAATTGAACAAATAAAGATTTATCCAATGGTTGTTTGGAATCACGCAACGTGTAATCCAATACGATGTTGTTTTGGTTAATTTTGTAGTTGAGCTTACGAATCAAGCGGCTCGATGTAGCACTGCTCTTATTCGCAAAAATAGCGCGCAACAACGCCCACTGACCGGTAAATGATTGTTGTGCGACTCGATTCTGACCGCTGTAGAATTCTGCACTCAAATAGCCATCCACTCCTGCGGTTGGCCAAGTTATCTCGCGCCACACTCTTGGACCATGTTTGTAGTCGTAAATCGTTTCAGCCTCTCGTAGGCGGAATTCCGTCACGTCAGTACTCATTGAGCTCGCTTTTACTTCAAGCCTTAACCCAAGATCATCCCCAGAAGAACCAAAGAAAATGCCACTCAGCTTTTGAACTAATTCAAGTTGCTTACGAGTGTTTGAGTTTATCGGTAACGTTAGGCCGTCAACTTCGTTTAGCTTGAGCCTGCCGTTATCCCAGTAAACAAACGGCTTCAAGGTTTCTTCTATATAGCGAGCCACACGGCCACTTGGTTTAAAGAATTGAGAAAAGTCATCTAAGCTCACTTCTCCACGGCCATGTTGATCAAATGGGAATCGCCCTTCAATGGCGGACACATAAAACTGGTAAACTTGCTCATCCCACTGTGTATTTAGATACACCACGCTGCCATTCACTACTTGTTTCCAAACTTGTTCACTGAGACTCTTCGTCCAAGACGCGACGATGTTCGGAGCCTTGCTGCCAGCTTGACGGAAGTTCACGATAGGGTCACTACTACCTTGCGCATGGGCGATGGCATAAGCATGGAATGATTTACCGGGGTTTGAACTAGACAATGCGGCATCGAAAAACGAGTTAACCTCATCAACTTGAACGGTCAACTGCTCCAGTGGTGTATCCTTGTCTTTACCATTCCCATTCACAAACCGAGAGAAAGGCAAAAATGCTTCATTTACGACGAATGAAGGTTGCAGCCTCAACAGGTTATCGCCAACTGCTCGGTTCACCTTGTCGGCTTTGTTCAACACCTTTTTCGCTTTCTTCAATCCTAGTTGACCGGCTGCACGCTTTTGTCCTTTCGTATCTGGTTGATCTGCGACAGCCAATGTTGTGTTCACCACAACTGCATCCAATACATCAAGTAGTGGACTCGTAGCCGGAGAACGTGTGTTCCTTAGTGCATAGCTGAGTCCTGAAGCATCGCCAAACTGCTTGATTTGAATGTTGTTGACCAAGTCTTTCCAGTAGTAGATGTAATCGGCAAAATACAGACGTTGAACCTGTTTGCTCAGTTCTCTAAGCTCAATGACTGATGCGCCAGACATATCACCTTGAATCGCTTTAAACTCGCTCATCAAGCTTCTAAGCAGAGGCGACTTTGCCGTCAAATCAATTTGGCTATAGCCCTGCTTAGTAAAGATTTCTGGGATCAGATAGCCATGGAAATCATTAGTAAACTCAAACAAGCTATTGAACTTCTCACCGAGCTGGCTTCGGAGATCCACTTGAGTACGGTACTCTGGCATCTCTTTAATACGCGCATAAATCAGTCGCTCTGGTGACAAGCCTTCAAGGTTGTTCGTTGCAACAGCTATCAGGTCTAGGTTCGGTTGTAGCTGCTTGTCGTAATGACTTTTAAACAAGTCTTCGATTAAAAGAGAAAAAGAGTAAAGCTCGTCTGGAGAAAGCTCACCTTGGTCTTTCAAGTTATCAAGCAAGTAAGTTTGTAGTTCCGCAAAGTTCAGTTGCTCTCGGTCAAACAACATCTGGTAGTAACGCAAAATCTCAAAGATTCGGCTTGGGTTACCAAGGTTCACATAAACATACAGCTCGCTGCTGATCAGCTCTTCGAGCTTTGGCAGCATTATCTGGTGCAACTGTTTTTCATAAGCAGAGTAAACGCTCTCGGCCGTATCTGTTTGCTTAATACTGACTTTCTCATGCCACGGTTTAGGTTGAACGCCCTCAGCAACCACGTCGCCGAGTTCTCTTAATACCGCCACAACCTCCGACATCGAATTGTCATTGCTCAGCTTTTGAACATCGTTTTGATAAAAACGAATTTGAGATAGAGCCGTTGTGCGCCAATCTTCATCAACATTCCAGTTTTCTTGTAACTTCAGACCTGCAATAGAAATCAACCCAACTACAGATGCTAGAACAGCGGTTCGAAATACAAGATAACCCGCATGACGCCATTCATTAACACCGACGATATTCTTCTCCGGCAAGATGACCTTATTGAACAAACGTTGCGTAAAGAAACCACGACGATTTGGCTGCTGTTCAACTTGATTATTGGTGTTGAACTCAGCACGTTCGGCCACTACCTGTGTTAGTAGATCGTGCTCAATGCCTTTTTGTCCGGATGACATTAAATAAGCGCCGCGGATCCATACGGCTTCTCGGACACGGTTCTCGCGACCAATGTCGCTCAAAAACTCGTTGACGCGCTCTAGGAAAATTCTTAGCTGATAAGGCCAAGCGATTATAGAGCCCGACTTGTCACTACTGACATTTCTCAGTAACTCAAACTGCTGTCCCGCAATGGATTGAATCAATGCGTGGCTTTCCGCCTCAAATTGCTGTTTGTCATAACGGCGTGAAACATCGCACTCAAAGGTAATACCAAAAGGATTTTCTGAGTCACATGCAGTGAAGCTCTCAAAGAAACCAGTGAAGTCTGCTATCGAGTCAGCTTTAGAGAAAGCGGCATAAACAGGCAAGTTTAAGCTAAGCTCTGCGCCCATCGACAACACAGCCTCCTGATAGATGCCTGAGAGCCTAGTGCGTTCTTTTTTGTCTCCTGTCATTAGGCGATCACACCCAATAACCGTCACAATGCCGTTCAGCCCTTGCCTCGGACGGTATTTAAGTAGTTGCTTCGCCAGTACTTGCCAAAGCGACTCGTCAATACCGTCGTTATCAAATATACGATGACCGACTTCCACAACGACTGCGTTATCGTTGCTCCAAAAGCGTAGGTACTGTTCCGTATCACTTTCATCCAAGTAGCGCTCGTTAACTGGCTCAAAACCATTCTGTAGCAATATGGCACTTTTCGCGTCTTTTTCACCACCTAGAACTAAGTACCAAGGCAGACTGTAAAGACTTTCTAGCTTGTTACGAGCTTGTCCTTGTATCTTTTTCGTTGCGATACGAAACAGCTGCTGGATCACGCGTGTGTCTTGTTTAAGCAGTACGTGTTGATCATGCTCTTCTTTCTCTGTTTGATTAAGCTTGCGCTGTTTCCACCACCAAACACATGTAAAGAAGACAATAACGACGGTGACAGCGAGCATTCCCCACTTTATCCAGACTGGTTGCTCTTCTGATGCCGTTATCCAAAATGCGAGCGTCCCTAAAATGGCAGTAATCACCAAGAAAATAGAAAATATCTTTTTAAACATCTTATTTCAGCGCTCTTTTAATCGTGGCGTTCAAACCAAAGCGAACATTGAGTTCATTTTTCAACTTACGAATGGTGTTTAAGTCGTCACCTGCGTGAAGATAAAGCTCAACACCATGTTCCGTTTCACGAGTAAAAGACTCATAGCCTGCTTGTTTGAGTTCTGTCGATAAACGAAGTGCGTCGCTCGCCCGAGAAAAAACCGCGAGAATGATCTCCCATTGCTGAGTGACCACTTTTCCTTTCATTCCCGTTTCTTCCTCTAGGCTTTCACTCTGTCGCCCCAAGTCCGCATCGGAACTTAAGTACACTAAGTCACTGCTGTTTTTCTTCAGGTTGACGTCTGACATATCGATCGCGCTAAACTGTGCCAACAACGGCTGCACGCGGCTGTTGTACCAATATTCAGTAAAGCCATACCCGGATGCCAGAACCAAACAAGCCAAGCCTAACGTTTTGCCCATACTGATCATTAGCCACGGGCGTTTACCTTCGATTAACGTTGGTGTTTTCGGTACCGGAAAAGGACTTTCACTGCGATAGTGGCGAATGAGGCCGTACGCACGAGCGGTAATATCATGCAATTGGCTCTCGTCTTCATGGCGAAAGCGCCCTTTGAAACCCAAAGCTAAAAGCACATACTGAAGCTCAATAAAATCAACAAGTTTATTCGGCTGCTGGCTGGCCTTATCTAGCAACACAAAAAAGGCCTCTCCGCCATCGCGCTGTGAAAACACCTTGCTCAACAACGAATGATTTTCCCAACGGGCACGCTCTCCCCAAGCGGTGTACAGCACAGCTTCATCAAATGCCGCGCACAACACAAAGCAGCTTTTTTCAATCACGCTTGGGTGGTAATCCAAGTGCAAACCACGCAAACGAAACGCATCAATGGCGTACAAAAGTTTTTGACGAAAACGGTTGATGTCTCTCGGCGCACCTTGACGCTTAATCGTCACTAAAATACCCAACAGCTCCGTTGCCGCATTCATTAAAGGACTACCATAAATGGCAAGATTCTCAATCAATCGCTCAGTACCCGAAGTGTCCGCTTTGGGTGGCAACTGATGCTGCTTTTGAGGTGATTCGGTCGATGTCACTCGTCGAATTTGAACCGTCGGTTCTTCGTTAAATAATCCGCCCATCCGTTACCTACCTGATCACATGAAAATCAACGTGGATATCATCAATTCTTTCATCAATATGAAGAGCGATCGCCTCATCACGTTTGATCAGCGCTTGCCACAATTCAGACTTAGTATCGATTTCGAAGTAAGCGGCGTCATTCAAAGACTTCAGCTCAGAAGGTGCATAAGGAAGATGGCGCAAAGTAACACCTGAAAGTGCATTACGTACTAAACCGGCAATATCACTGTTCCCTGCTAGCTTCGCAGCACGAGGAAACTCTTCACTAAGTCGAGTAGCACCGATAGACGAGGAAACGGCCAACACAAAGCGCCCTTGATTGTATAGGCTGCGATCATCGACCAGTGTGCGTAGCAAGCGACGGCTCACGAACAGCTGTTTGTCCCAGTTCAATGTTGATACGTTGTCTATCTGAACCTCACGCAGTAACACCAATAACTCAGAAAACACGGTCGAGAAAATGCTGTATAACGCATCTTGGTTCCATGCAGGGAAAGACTTTGGCATCTTCCCTTCTAAACCCTGCATCTGCCCCGCCATCGAAACGCACTCTAAATAGAGGTGACGTGTCAGCAACAAGCCATCTAGGCTCCATTGTTCAAGCTTTGGCATCCAAGCACCCAGTACTTGCAGCCACAAGTAGTCACGCATCAACGACTGATAGCTTTTACTGCTGGACTCCGCTTGTAAACGAGTATGAATCGCTCGGGAACGGTATTGTACTTGTGCAAATAGATCAGCAACGTTATCGGTTAGGTAGCTAGATACGGCAAACTGCAAGCATTGGGGAACGAATGCTTGGTTCAACACAACAACACCTTCAGATTTGTGTTCACTGATTTCAGCAACGGATATCAACACAAAATCTTTTAGCTCGTCACCTTCTAAACGCAGCTGAATGTTCAATGTTGCTAGCTCTAACTGAACTGGGTCACTGTGCTCTCGGCTGGTATCGTAAACGGGGTGTTCTTGTGAAGAGTGTCTAAGACGCGCATCTTCTCCAACATCAATAGTGCCCGGTCTTGAAACCGGAAGGGCCAGATACACTTTCTTATGACTGGTATTTTTCGGCACATCGAGCACGAGTGCTTGCTCAATTTCAAATGGCGTTCCATCAGGGAAAATACCTTTAGCACGACGCACCGAAACCTTACCAATGTTCAACATCGAGCGGTCAAGCTCTAGCGAGGTCAATCCATAAGCATTAGGGCTAATTTGTCCGGCGAACTCGCGAGTAAAATGTTCAACATAGCGCTCTTGCTGTTGAAAGTGCTGAGGGGAAAGGAACATCCCCTCACTCCACACGACTTTATTATTATCCATTATTATTCTTCTTCCCCTGACACAGACAGATTAATGCCATCAATTTCAATACTGATAACCGCTGAATTCACAATTAGCGGCTTATAAATCACCTTGTTCTTCGCCTCTCTGTAATCAGCAAAACCCGCAATCACACCGATGTACTTAACGCCACTACCAAGTGGGATAATTTCCTGACGAGTTTCACCCGGCAAAATGCTTGGTAACTGGCGAGAAACGGCCAACTCGGCCTTCAACACGCCTTGGTCATCATTATAAATTTGAATAAAATCAGAGAGTTCAAACGCATTATTATTTGTCAATTGATAGATTCGGAGCTCTACCGGAGAAGGCTTACCTTCAACATTAGGGTTAATATTGGTCGCAGCTTTAATATCAACGACCAGTTTTGGCTCAACCAGCTCATCGCTCCATAAACTGCACCCTGACATCATAAGGGCGATACACATTAGGCATAAACGACGTACCATTACTGATCCCCTTCGAAGTTTTTTTGCATACGCATTGCATCTCTCAAGTACGCTTGAAACTTAATTTGCCAATCGCGATTCTCCACTTGTCGGTTGAAATAGCGTTTGTACATATCCCAGTACTTTGGTTTACGAGACCAAAAGCCGTTGCCCGACAAATCATCAAACATCGACTCCATCGCATTCGGAGAAATGTCAGACAACAACCTTGCCAATGCCATTTCTAATGCTTTGTCCGTGCATTCCTGTATGCGCTGCTCATGCTTCTTAAACTCAGTGATCGCAAACTGAGATTGGTTAAGTGGTGACTCTTCTTGAGCGAAAGAGGGAGATGCCATCACTTCATGGTTTGGAAATGACGCACGAAAATCGCTGTCTTTCAGCGGGTCATCCTCATCCGTCTGAAAATCAAGATTAAAGTGAGTCGCTTGCTCTTGCTTAACTGAGGCATCATTCGCAAATGGGTCATCCCCCACCACATCTGTCGTCGAGATGGTGAACTCTGGCGCTTCATCTACTTCAGGAATACTTTGAATAAAAGGTGTTGATTCAGTACTAAACGGATCATCACCTAGTCGAGAGTTATCAGAGTGATGCGGCTGGGTTTGCGCTTTCGCTGATTCAGGGAAGAAACAAGAAACCAGCAATCGGTAGCGGCCAATATCAAGAACATCACCATCACTTAATGTCGATTGGTTACCATTGCCCAAAGGCGCATCGGAGCCGTTGATGTAAAGGCCATTAGTGCTGTTGTCCATGATTTGGTATCCACGCGAGGTCTTACGAATCATCGCATGGGTACTTGAAATCTCACGACTTGCGTCATTAAGTTGTAGCGTCGCGCCAAACGCACGCCCGATATCTCCACCATCTTCTGGAAATGCTTGATTCCATTGGGCGATGCTTTCACCATCTGGAGAGCTAATAATTCTAATCGATAGAGGCATTTGACTGACCTTCAATAAATTCAATATTTAGAGTTAACGACACTGAGAAACCGCCTCGTTAAACTCATTAAGAAAGTTGGGGTATTTCTTAGTAAATGCTTTGGAGAAATACACCCACAATGGATTCGATTTGACCCGTGTTCGAGAAATCGCTCGATAACTGATACCCATTTTTTTTATCGTCTCGTCAATGACAGCGTCATTGCCCAATACCGCTCCGACTTCCCCGTTCAGCATTAACTCAATTAGGGCTTTTGGCGTTCTTGGCTTTTTACTCACGCGGTAACCGTTTTTCTGTAGCCAAAACCATTTATTTGAGCCAAATAGTGCCGCGACTTCGACCTGAGATTTGAACATTGCGTTGTCTAACTCTGTTGAATCAGAGAGCGAGAACCAACTCCAATTCTGTTGATCAAGTGGCACAGAATAATCGGCATACTCATCACGCTTGCTGTTACGAGACGCAAGGAAGAAACCATGTTGTGATCCAACCTCCGTCATGAGCTGGGCTCTATCCCACTTAGTCATCGTGAGCTGATACGGCTGGTCTATCACTCTCATGACACACTTCACTCGTTCTATCCCCGGCCCTTTCATTTGCCCGTTTTCTTGGTACTGATAAGGAAACCATTCTTGGGTTGCGAGTAGTAATCGCTCAGGGCGCTGATAGGCCAAAGCAGATTGGCTCAGCACGGTCAACATAACGACAATGAAAACGACACGTATCATGGTTAATGGCTCTCCATGCTCATACCAGCAGAACGCACTAGCTTGCCATCTTGCGAATAGATATCGCTGGCCATTTCAATCAATACAAACGGAAGCTGCGTATCAACACGGCCTGCTTGTTTAAAGCTAATCGAGATGTCTGGTGGCGACAGCACTCCCACAGGCAGAGAGGCAGGAGCGGCGCCCTTTTTAAGTACTTCAATGCCGTAAAGTGCCGCTTGGTGGGCATTGTTCTCAAACCCTACGCCAACAGACATCAGCGCACTTTGTTGCGTGCCATTAACAGCATCAGGCACTGCGGTTAACAGAGGAAGCTGCTCTGAATACAGGTTGACCTCATCAAGTCGGTTAAGAAGACTTGAGCTACCCGTTAGCCAAAGCAAAGATTGACGTAAATTGCCATCGTTAACCTTCATCGATTCAACGGTGGTTTGCATCACGTGTTGAAGAGCAAGCTCAGGATTATTCTCGTCAACTTCGATAGGAAAGACTGTCAATCCTTGCTTCTCAGCCTCTTTTTGAAGTGGCAAAAACTGTGTGAGATAAGCACTGGTGTTCGACTTGGCGTACAGCACACCAATTTGAGTCAGACTTGGTTTAAAGCGACGTAAAAAGCTCAGCGTAATATCAGCGGGCAAATTCAAGGAGGTATAAGCAAAGTTGTTGCCGCTTGAGTGATAGTTATCCGTCAGGCCCAGTAACACCGGATCTTTTGCGTTTACCGATACAACCGGCAGCTTACCTCCAGCGTAAACCTTATGCAGTAAGACGGTCGCATGAGATCCAACCGTGTAGATCATATTCGCCTTTATATCGGCAGCTTTCGTCCAAGCGACCAGTTCCTCTTGGCTTTTAGGTAAAAGGAAAGCGCGAAATGAAACGTTAGGCATTTCTCTGCGAAACACTTTTAAGATGGTCGACAACGCAACATCATACGAGTCCGCTTTTCTAGAAACTAAAACCCAAACCATCGGATGTTCACCACGCGGGGCGAACAACACATCGCTGTCATTGGCATTGATTTCCCACTGTACCGCCTTCTCTGCTTGCAAGTGTTCGCCCAACCACTCAGGCCAATCAGCCAAACTCACCGATGAGGATGTAGCCAGTACCAAAAGTAAAATCAATCGAATCATGCTTTCGCCTCCTTTTGTGCTCCACGGTCAAACAACCACATCAACAAGCCAGCTAAGGTGAAGAATGCCGAAAGCGCAAAAAATGCGTAGTCCGTTCCGAGGTGAGCAAGCAAAGCACCGACAACGACCGAACCCAACACATGACCTAGCCTTTCCAAAAAGCGATAAGTAGAAGCAACTGAGTTGGCATTCGTACTTTGAGTCGTGGTCACCACGTGAGTCACAACAGGGGCATTAATAAAGCCGTGTGAAACGCCCATTACTAGCATTGCGAACGTTGCGACGAGGACAAGATAGGTTATATCTTCAAGTAAGAAGGCAGCAGAAAGAATGGCCAAAGCAACAGCGCCAACGATGCTTCCTAAGCAAAGCGCCCATTTTGCAGAGCCAATACGGTCAATCATTGGCGAGACCTTGCCACTAATGAAAAGCACAGAGAATGCATAAGCCATCAGCACCTGACCGATACTCTCGCGCTCAACGCCTACATCAGAAAGAAGGATTGGCACAGCAAAGAATACAACACCAGTTAGCATCATTTTGGTTGGGATACCAACAAGCAACATGGTGCGTATGAATGACGGTACACGCATCAAAGCAGCGGAATCTTTTAACATCATCGTCAGGTTCTCTTTGAGTGAACCTTGAGCATTCCCCTGAGGAATCATAGACGGCAGCGACAACGCGAACAAATACATCAGGCTACCAACTAAAGCCGACAACATGAAAATACCTTGCACGCCTACCGTATCAGCCAACAGGGCACCGATTGCCGCACCAGAGATGAATCCAGCATTGAAGCAAAATACAATGATACCTGCGGCTTGTGTCTTGTTAGATTGATTACTGCAACGCAGAATATAACCTTGAACGGCAATAAAGATCGTCGCTTGCCCAACGCCAGAGGTGAATCGAGCAATAAGCACCATCGCTAACTGGGACTCGTACGCTAGCAACAGACAGCCAGCCGCAGATAACAGAATACCCACGCCAAGTACTTTGCGAATATCAAACACTTCAACTAGACGCGAAACAGGCAATAGCGTTGCAGCAAAGCCGACAAAGTAAAGTGTAAAGAAGTAAGACGACCAACTTTCACCCGCGCCATTCTCTACCGCGATTTGCGTTAAGTACTGAGGTAAAACCGGCGCCATTAACGATTCCATCAGCACCGTAACCAAAAGCAACGGCTTAACCTGTGCCAGTACGATATCGTTTTTTGGCTGTTGCTCTGAGTGGCTCAGCAAGCGAATAAAAGCAAAGCAAATGAACGCACAGCCAGCAAATAGAATGGCAAAGTTCTTTAGTGTACGAACCAACTGCGCAAACAGTACTTTAGGGAAAAAAGCGACCGTCACCTCGTTCCCTTTCGCATCGCTGACCAGAAATTCGGCCATCTCATCGACTGACATACTGTTCTGCGCTTTACTTTTGGCGATCAACTCAGATCCCTGAGCAACAGAAATGGAAGAGACTTCTGGGTTTGACTGACGAAAACTGTCTAGCATCTCATCGATGCCACTCACTTGACGATAGCTGATCCCTGCATTCAGTACTGGGGCCAAACGTTGAGTAACAATGTTCGCCATGGAATCCGCCTTGTGCTCCAAGCCGGATTTGTACAATGCACCGACCATCAACAGCACGCTCGCCGACATGGCTAAGAACACCCCACCAAATGCAGTGAAGTAAATCTTGGGGTTTTGGCTACGCAACACAAAGAAGATAAACGCAGCGGTCAGTAAAACCACCAGCAGCACCATCGGCTGGAAGTGCCTATCGATGCTCCTTTCGATTTCTTCATCACTCAGCCAAATCTCCAAAGCACCAACTTGAGCGAATTTATTGTTCAAAGGGATGGTGACTAAGCTGCCAACAAAGTTGTCATCGGTGTAGCGATATAGCTCTTGCTGCCCAGAAATCACTCGGATATCAACCACAGAAGAATCCGCTTTCGCGATTGGCGATAGTACTTTCTCAAGACCAGCAAAGTCCTGAAGCGGCACACCGGAACTGAGAACTTGTTCTATACCGATTCGGGCGGCTTCGGTTTGGGCTAAAATCGCATCACGGCTCTGTTGTTGATAGCTTTTCAATGCTTGTGCATACCCAACAACAAAGATCAGCATTAGTGATAACAGAACCAGTAATGCTCCGAGCAACAAGCGGCTATATTGCTTAAAAGAGTTCAAAGTTCACTCCTAACACACGCTTAGAGCGTCGAATTGCTCATTGAGGCAATGCGCAACCGACATTGGTCGTTTTTGCTTGAGGAAAGATAATCGGTTAAACACCAACGACTGAACTAGATCTGTGTAATCCATACCTTCACGAGCCAGATCATGGCAAACCAAACTTACCTTCTCTCCCTCCGGACGTTTTAAATCCGGTTTTGGATTGGTTTCCAGCACATACAGGTTGCCTTCTTTGTCCATGCGTAAGTCCACTCTCACTAAGGTTTGAAGGCCAAGCTGGCGATAAATCTTCTGACCGATCAGTGCTAACTGATTGCGTAGCCCCTCTTCATTAACAGCAACCAAACGGTCTTGAGTGATCGGCTTTACATCCATGGAAGTAAAAATAGGCTCGTCAGCATCCAGTACACGTTCAGTAATTGAGAAAGCCATCGGCATTTCAGACTGCGTCAGTTTGCCTTCTTTAAAGACGTACTCTCCCGCAACAGCAACAACAAACTCTCGGCCACCAAGGAAAGGTTCAATCATTACTGTATTCCCCGTCGCTTGACGTACATGCTCTACAACACCCGCGAGATCATTACGATTAAAAACAGGATAAACATGGATTGAAGCACGGCCAGACACTGGCTTAACAATGAAGCCGTCTTTGAACTGCGCTTCAATTTGATCGATCGCATCTTGCTTTGCTACATCTTCAAAATGCTCATCAATACCAATGGTGATAAATGGTGCAGTCGGCAGTCCCGCGGCTTTAATTTCATGCTTAAACAGGTGCTTGTTATCCAAGATCCCTGCTGTCATTGGCGAGTGTCCTACATAAGGCACGCCCAGCATTTCCAATGTAGAAGGCAAATGACACATGGAGTCAAAACCTTGTAAACCACCACTGTTCGTGATCACCAAGTCAATACCTTTATCTTTCAGACACTGCGCTAAGTTGATGTCTTCAGCTAACACCTCAACGAACTGGAAATTAGATTCACGCAGTGCATTAGCAATATCGTGTGCAACAGGTGCATACGTTTTAGTTGAGCGAGGGCTCAAGTTTTCAAAGATAAAGCTGCCGTCCTGCTCTTTATCCCCACCGTGAATCACTGCGATTTTTAAGTTCTTGCGAATCCATTCCAATTGTTGCGTAGAAAAGACTGAATGCGTCATCTGTTAGTACTCATAATGTTGTGCTGCTAAAAGGTCGCGTTAAACACGGCCTGCAACAAAAAGCGTTAATAAAATTACGTTATTGTTTTAGTTGGGTTGATATACAACCCATTGTTTTTTTTGGGGTCTATCGCCTCTTAATGCTATTGAATCTGAATCTTAAATTTGCCTTCTTCAACGTGAATAGTGACCGCTTCTACTGGCTTGTTCTCGCTCATACGTACAATGCACTGATTTGCTAAATCCGGCATAAGTTGACGATTGATCAGTTGCTCAACGGCACGAGCGCCTGTTTCAGGTGAATCGTTCATATTGACCAGCAGATCAATCACATCAGGGTGAAATTCAAAACTTGCGTTGTAGTGGGATTGAACGCGCTTACGAATGCGGTTCAGAGACAAGGTTGCAATTTGCGCCATTTCTTCATCGTTCAAAGGGAAATAAGGCACGATGGTCGCACGGCCAAGAAATGCGGGTTTAAAGTGTTTTTGCAGCTCAGGGAAAATAGACTGAGTCAGCGTCGGAACATCCGGTCGACCATTTTCACACGCATTAACAACAGCACTGTCGGCCGCGTTTGATGTCATGATGATGATCGTATTACGAAAATCGATGTGTCGACCTTCACTGTCCGAGATCGAGCCTTTATCAAAGATTTGATAGAAGATGTCGTGCACACCAGGGTGAGCTTTTTCCATTTCATCCAGCAGCAGTACAGAATATGGGTTCTTACGTACCGCTTCTGTTAAGACACCGCCTTTACCGTAGCCAACATAACCCGCAGGAGAGCCTAAAAGCATCGACACTTTGTGCTCTTCTTTAAATTCCGTCATGTTGATGGTGGTGATATTTCGCTCGCCACCGTATAGCAAGTCGGTAAGCGCCAATGCAGTTTCGGTTTTACCCACACCACTTGGACCACACATCAGGAATACCCCAACAGGTTTGCGTGGGTCGGTTAAACCTGCACGCGACAAGCGAATTGCTTGTGAAAGCTCTGCTATCGGCGTTGTCTGACCAATCACTCGCTCACCGATACGAGTCTCTAGGTGCATCAACTTCTCAACTTCTTGGCTAAGCATGTTGCCCACTGGAATACCCGTCCATAGCGCCACCACTTCAGCGATGGTTTGCTCTGTTACCTGTGGCAGGACTAATGGCTGCTCACCCTGGATCTCACGCAGGGCTGCCATTTTGTCTGCTAACATGCTTTTCGCTTCATGCGATATCACCGAGCCATTTTCTTTTAGCTCAGCGTCTAAGCCAGACTGCAACTCAATGATCTCTTCCACCAAGAGGCGCTCTGAGTTCCAAGAGCGTTCAAGTGACTGATGCTCTTGTTCTAAAGCCGCCAATCGCTGTTTTGCTTCTTCCAAGCGTACGCTTTCAATCGACCACAATGCCGACTCATGATGTAACGTTTCGATCTCGTTGTTGGTGTAGCGGATTTTTTCTGCAATGGCTTCCAACTGTCGAGGTGCCGCACTTTGGCTCAATCCAATGCGTGAACATGCCGTATCCAACAGACCAATTGCTTTATCAGGTAACTTACGCTCAGGAAGGTAACGAATAGAGAGAGCGACTGCGGCATCAATGGCTTCTTGCATGACTTTAACGCCATGGTGCTTTTCAAGGCTGCGCTTCACGCCGCGAAGCATGTGAATAGCGTCTTCTTCATTAGGTTCATTAACCGCAACAACTTGAAAGCGACGAGTCAACGCGGCATCCGATTCAAAGTACTGTTTGTATTCCGCCCATGTGGTCGCCGCCAGTGAACGAAACTCGCCACGCGCGAGCGCTGGTTTCAGAATATTCGCAGCATCATTCTGGCCCGCTGTGCCACCCGCCCCAATCAGCGTATGTGCTTCATCGATAAACATGATGATCGGCGTCGTTGACTGCTTGATCTCATTGATCACATCTTTAAGGCGGTTTTCAAACTCACCTTTGATGCTCGCGCCTGCTTGCAAAAGGGACAAATCAAGGCTGCGCAGCTCAACGTTCGCAAGTGCAGATGGGACATTGCCATTCACGATTTCTTGGGCAAGACCTTCAACAATGGCCGTTTTACCTACACCTGGGTCACCGACGAGGATCGGGCTGTTTTGACGGCGGCGGCACAAAATATCAATGGATTTACGAATTTCATCTCCACGCCCTGTAATAGGATCCAACTCGCCATTACGCGCTGCCTCTGTCAGGTTTTGCGAGAATTTGTCCAAAGCTGGCGTCGCTGAGTCACCACCGGTTGGGACCATGCTCTCGGTAGACGATGAGACTTCACTGGGTCCGCTGATCACCATCGACTGACTGCGTAACCATTCAGAAGACAAGACTGACACCCACGAGCTCAACACGCCGTTGTAAGCGCTTTGGTCCAGACGCTGCTTCAGCACCATAAGCAGATGAAATTCATTCACCACCGATTGCTGATTGTTTAATGAAGCAAGCATCCATGCATCTTTAAGTAACTCAACCAACTCAGGGGACAAAGAAGGTGAAGAGTCATTACCACGAGCCAAATGCATCAGACGGTCATTACAACGCTCCAACATCGACTCTTTGGCCATTGATGCTTGCTGCAAAGCGGCTTCCCAGCCTTTGGACTGTTGTAACAACTGAACAAACCAATGCTCAGCTTCTATCGCAAAGTGTCCTTTACTTACACAATCTCCAGCAGCCGTTTCCAGAGCACTTTTTAGTAACGGAGTAAGCCTTTTGACCAAGCTTTGTAGTTCAATATTTATCATTCTGTTTCCTAACTTTTCGTCAGTGGCATTTCAACAAACTGTTGACGATCTGATTGATGACTCATCCACGCGGATTGGCCAATTCTTAACGCTTTTTGGTGACTGCTTGATAGCTTCACTCTTGGCAGATACTGGCTATTTACCTTCATATAGAGTGCATACTTGCTATTCACTCCCATATAGCTTCTAACCATATGGTCCAGCGCAAGAACCATCTCTTTGTCACTGCGTATTTTTAAGTAATGCTGATAGTCTTGAGGGCAAATTTTTATGTTGAGTTTCTGCCCCGTCATTGGCGTCGACATCCCGACCAACGCGCCCATACCCAATTGATGATTGTTTCCGGCTTGGCCAATTTGAGTTAACGAACACTCTGTTAGAGGCAAATACTCTAGGCCACTGCGTTCAACCTCAAACTCCGACTCGAAGTAATCTTCTAGCATCGACTTAAGCGCCAATGGGCAGGTTAATTTCAACCCTAATAAGCCGGTGTATTGCACCAAATGAGATTCCGGCATTGGTGCCTTATCTCCAGTCTGTCCAGCCAAACTGGAAAGCATTTCAGTAATAGATTGACGGTCACGATTCCAATGAAACGCCTCTTCCTCAATCTGATACGTCAGCTCATGCTTTTGCTTTGTTTCGCAGTACAAGCGGTAGTAACGGTTATTAAACATGTCGAAAAAGTCGAGTGGTGCTTCATCACCAAGTTCAAAACGCGCTTTTAGTGCATCGCCATACATCGCTCTAGGCATCGAACCAGAGTTGCCAAACAAAGCCGCCAATGATGTCTTTACCGTAAATTCACCCTCTCGCTCCGAAGTAACCGTAGAAACTTCTGCTTGATAGTAAGCTGGGAGAATTTCCGCACTAAACCTCACTTCAGGTCGCTGACCTTTTAAATGAGCCTGATGCTTGAAGATCTGCCACGCTTTTTCTAGCTGCCCCTCAAACGCACCATAAGCGAAACGGCTTACAACAAACTCTTGCACCCAGTTCTCCTCGGGAAGGACAGGTAAACACCGTCTTGGCCTTCCAAATAAATATCCACTTGAGTAAAGCTGTTGAAGCCTGCGAAATAAGCAAAGAAGTGGTCAAGCAAATGACCAAAGAGCGATACACCTCCGTTGACATTACTTGCGTCTAACGTCACCGAAATTTTTGTGCCGTAAGCAAAACATGTTTTTCCTGACACTCGGATCGGCGCCACCACTTGCTCCTGCTCGATATTTTGCAGGGACTCGATATAGATGTGGTTTTGCACCGCTTGGTTGTGGTTATACAAATCAAACACATTTTTCAGCGTAGCGGTTGGGTCATCCGTCCCTAGAATCGCGTGATAGTTAAAGTGCAAATGACAAAGCAGTGCCCATACATTCTTATTTGCGTCACGACTACGCACTGGCAAGGTTGGGCGACGCAGTAAGTTCATAGCCGCAGGAATCGTAAGAGATTCTCGACATGTCACTTGGCTGTTTACAGGCAATGAGCCTGCTCGAATGCCGTCAGTCGCGGTTGTCGTCACCGACCAAACTCTCGACGACGTTGTGGCACTAACATGCCCAATATCAGCCACTTTTAAGCCACTGCGAAGCACGCCTCTTTCGTGGGTATCCTGTACGAGCTGCCAACGAAGTGCAGTCTCTGTACTGTTGTACTTGTCTCCGTAGAGCTGACAAACCTTAAACGGTTCGCCCTCCGTCACGTCTAGCACTTCATCAACAGAAAACACTTCCAAATCATTACCCTGACTTGCATCAAGATAAATTAGGTACTGCTTTTGAGTGAAGTCGATTTGCAGAGGTTCTGACACTTTGGTTTGTAGGTTCACCAATGGCGTACAAAACAGAGAAAAATGTTGTGCTTGAATGCTACGCGCTTGCACCACACTCATCTCATTCAAGAAAATCTGAATACGAAACTCTGAGCCGATTGCTTGTTGCATGACATTGCCAAGGTCTAATTTGAATCCTTGAAATCTTTCAGGGAACATGAAGAACTCGGTCAGCAACTTAAAGCCGCCAAAGCTTGCTGCTTGATACGGTAAAATAGTGTCATTCACATCGAAGCCAATTGGCTGTAGTGCAGACTTACCTAATGAGTAGCTCTTGCCATTATTCTGGATACACACCTGACAGCCCCCATGGGCGAGTACATCATACAAACGCAACGCGAAGTGGCTTTCACCTTTGAGATGCAGTTTCAACTGGTCAATATCCAGATCACGCAACTCGATACCGCTGTCGGTTGCCTTAATCGTCAGCTCCAACATCGCTTTTGCGTTTTCTGCACCCGCAGGCTTAGCCAGTTCAAATGGCGCAAACAGCACTTCAACCGAAGCAACTTGAATTGGAAGCAGCGCTATATCTTCGGAAGTGCGAAACACCACTGGCTCACCAGATTCACTCGCGACATCAAATTCTGTGCCTTTAGGTATACTGTGCTTTGCATTCGCTTCTTCAAAAATAGCGAAGTCCAACATGCTGTATGACGGCACTGGCCTTAGATAATGCGGGAACAACAAGTTCACCAAGCTTTCTGTCAGCTCTGGGTAAGACTCATCCAAGCGCTGCTGCAGTTTGCCGTTCATCAAGGCAACACTTTCAATTAAACGCGCGATCTGAGGATCATCAATACTGTCTTTACGCATTCCCAACGCACGAGCCGTCCCCGGATGACGTTCCGCGAACTGAGAGGCTTCATTGCGAATAAAGCGCAGTTCCTGTTCAAAATAGGAAAGCAATGAATCAGACAAAATTCGACTTCCTTACATCTAGTTTGTTGCTGCTCAAATCCAAAAAAGAATCCAATACGATCGCCTCATCACCGAGCTCTGAATGCACCACGGCGGAAAGGCGAAAGCTCAATTGGTTGCTACCCAATTCCCCTTCTTGAACATCAATCTCTACCTGGCTCAGGCGAGGTTCGAAGTTTCGAATCAGCACTTCAATTTCTGCGACAATGTCACTGGTGTTGTTTTTACTTTGAGCACGAGCCATGTTGCGCATACCGAACTCGGCAATCGTTCCTTTTTCCGATAAAAACATCTCTGAGCACAGAGGTGCTCGGCTTGAAATAAGATCACAGACGTTATCAACAATCGCATCTCGAACACTGTCGATATCGTCATTCCAGCTTTGGGTTAACTTAGCCATTAAGCTCACGATGTCTCTCCAACCTCACTGCCAGATACCGAGGTAGTTAACACCACTTTCGCATCCATCATTTCGTATTGATATTGAGGCTGAAGCATGATCTCGCATAGGTAGCGGGTTTTATCATGAGGAGCCTCTTCAATGCGTACATAGCAAGACCGCAACGGATATCGGGCAAGTACGGCATCCTCGCCATAATTGACGTTGCTAATGAACTGCTCTAGCCATCGCTCTAGACTGCGTCGACAACTTTCTGCGCTGTCATATCGACCAACTTGGTCACGAATTTGAACCTTGATGTAATGGGCAAATCGGCAAGCCATTAGATTGGTTTGGAGCATACCGAGCTGACGTTGAGCTTCATCAGGCGCTTGCCAAACAGATTGATTGCTAAAGAAACCTTTATGGCCACTTAAGTAAATACTGGTTAAAGGCATGAACCCTTGAGACGACCAAAAGCCATCTTCTTCACTGTAGATGTCTACCTTGGTCTTAAGCTCTTTTGAGTCCTGAACGATCGCCCCATACGAACCTGTCTCATCGTAAGAACGCAGGAATCCAAACCAACTGATTCGGTCAAACTCTCGCATTACATTACCGAGCAAGAGGTAAGCGCTGCTGCCCCATAAGGCATATTTCTCTTGCTGGCGTTCGTTAAAAACAAACCCAGCCTGATATTGACGATATGGTTGACGAATCAAATGCTCTGGCATCACCAAATGCAAAAATCGTGATGAGCTTTTTTCTCGTAGCAACTGCCATGAAACAAAATCTCGACTAGTAAGAATGCGATCAATTCTCGCACTGTCGTGAAGCAGCCTTCTTGGTTCATCACCAAAGAAAAACTCGTCGGTTCCGAGCACCATTGGGCAAAAAGATAGCTCCCCCAGCTCAGAGAGCAGTTGAAGGGTGTAGAGATCGTCATACTCCTGATCATCGGCGTAATCAGCCGAGACCTTGTGATCGACCATCACCATGCCAAATGGGCTACCACCGGCGGTATCCAGCTCATTTGAATACAGCTTTCGGTATAGGGATGACTGCTTTAGATCGAAAGAGTAATTGAGATCTGCCGAAACCATACTCCAACTCAAGTCGAGCATTTTGATTTTGACTCGACGCTGGGATACTTGCAGCTGCGCTAACGATTTGAGCCCCGTCCAAGAGGCTTCTAACTGCTTATAGTTAGGGTGTTGGATAACGTCCGACAACTGTTCACTTATTGACGTATCAATCTCGGAGCTCAAACGAACCAACAATGCTTTGAATTGAGCCACCGACTGACTTTTCGCGCACAGTAACAGCTCCTGCCAGGCAGGATTCTCAGCTAAAATGCGGTCAAATTCGGAATCTGTATACATCAGCGACTCAGTTCAAAACATTCGGGGGACGGCGCCCCCGAATAGAATTAGCCAGGAATGTTCGCAACCATTCGTAGTGAAGTGGTTAGCTCTTCCATTTGCAGCCAAGGGCGTAAGTAAGCCACTGCAGAGTAAGCACCTGGGCGTCCAGCTTGCTCTTCTACTGTCACTTTTGCTTCAACCAATGGATGTGTTGCTTTCGCATCGTTACCAATCGCATTTGGGTTAACGTATTGGTTGATCCAAGAGTTCAACTCTTTCTCAACGTCGTTTGGATCTATGTTTGAACCAATACGATCACGGCCCATTACTTTTAGGTACTGTGCGATTCGGCTGCTTGCCATTGTGTATGGAAGACGTGCTGAAATTGCCGCGTTTGCCGTTGCATCTGGGTCTGTGTACGTTTTTGGTTTATGCGCAGTCTGAGCACCCATAAACACCGCGTAGTTAGTGTTTTTGTAGTGAACCAGTGGCAAGAAGCCAAGATCACTCAGCTCCTTCTCACGCTCATCCGTTAGGTTAACTTCTGTCGGACATTGCTGTAGCAAGTCACCGGCATCAGAGTAGTGAGTGAAGTTTGGCAGGTTCTCAACTTTACCGCCGTTCTCAGTACCGCGGATCGCCGTACACCAACCGTACTTGGTGTAAGCCTGAGTCATCAGAAGACCAAACTCATACGCCGCATTGCTCCATACAAAATCGCCGTCTGAAGACACAACTTGCTGACCATTGTCGCGAGTTTGAAGCTCTTCAAATGCAAATGATTTAACTGGAACAGTTTCTGCACCGTAAGGAAGGCGAGCCATCGTTTTCGGTAGAGTCAGAGCAACGTAGCGTGAATCATCGCTTGCACGGAATGCATTCCAGCTTGCGTATGCTGGCGAATCAAAGCCTGCTGCAACTGGCTTGCCTTCAGAAAAGTTACTGAATGCGTTGAAGTCGAACATACTTGCATTCGCGGCAGCAACGAAAGGTGCGTGAGATGCAGAAGCAACTTCACCCATGTAACGTAGCAGAGCAACGTCTTCATCACCGTAACCAAATTCATAGTCACCTAGCAGTGCGCCGTATGGCTGACCACCCGCTGTACCAAATTCTTCTTGATAAACCATATTGAAGAAACGGCTGCGATCGATCGCTGGTGCATCTTCAAACTGCTCTAGCAATTCGTCTTTGGTGTAATCCGCCAGTTTGATTTTCAGATCTGGGCCTAGCTCGCTATTTTTCACAAGCTTTTGCAAACCTAACCATGAGCCTTCCATTTTTTGGAACTCACCGTTTTGCATCACCGTTGACAGCTGCTCAGAGATTTTGCTGTCTAGCGCGCTGATTGCTTTTTCAATCGTCAGCGTAAGGTTCTTATCCCAAGTCACTGTACCTTCCAGCGCCTGAGAAGCCATGATGCTCAATAGCTCTTTTGTCGTATCTACTGGTGTTTGTGCTGTTGCGTTGATCGCTCGGTCAAGAAAGCTCTGCGTTGCTTCTGCTTCGGCAGCACCTTGTACTGCTTGTTGTTCTACAGACATTATTCCGCTCCCTCTTTGCTCAAACCTAGTTCTTGAGCTAAACCATTGATGGCATCTGCGCTTTGCAGAACTTCTTTCAGTAGACGCTCGAGATCTCTCGAACGATCGGCTTTGCTTAGCAGTACTTTTAGCTGGTTACGTGTTTCAACCAACTGCTTAAGCGGCTCAATTTGATCAACTAAGTTCTCTGGGTGGAAATCTTTCATCGAACGGAAGCTTAAGTTCACTTCAAACTGGCTATCATCATTAGCTAGCTTGTTATCAACCTTGTACGAAAGACGCGGGTGAATTTGACCCATCACTGTATCGAAGTTGTCTTTATCGATACCCGTGAACTCTCGCTCTTCTAAATCAACTTTTTCTGATTCTGGTTTGTGGCCTGAAAAGTCGCCAATTACGCCAACAACAAACGGCAGCTCTTTCGTCTCTACAGCGCCGTTCGTTTCAACGTCATAAGTGATGCTGACACGGTTCTTACTAACGCGCTTATGTTGTGAGTTCAATGCCATAACGGTGTCCTAAAATGAGATATTCATGAAATAGACATGCCACTGAACGTGGAATGTCTAATGAAAGAATTACTTACCAGAAGTCATTTTTCCGGTCGGTAGGTCGTAAGTCACAACACCACCGCTTTGTAGTTCACCACCTTCTTTCTCGTAGTGATGTTTCTGAGAAATAGAAGTGTAAGAAACAGATAGGCTTTCGTACGGTTGAGAACCGTCAGTGCCGCTCACGTTGTAAGAAACTAGACGTGCTTTTTCTAGCTTAACTTGGAAGTAAACGTCTGCACCTTGGCCATCGTTAGAAGGCTTAGTAAATGCAATCTCAACTGTTTTACCTTCTTTACCTGGGTTGAATAGGTAAGACAGTAGATCTTCAGAAGCACCATCAACTTCTTTAGTTACGCTAACTTCGCTTACGCCAACCATGCCTGAATCCGCATTGGTGCCGTTACCGATGTCCATAGCAACGTTACGAACGCCACCCCAAGAGTAAGAGTTGATTGCAAACCAACCGTCATTTTTGCCTTCAGCCGTTTCTAGCTGACCGATAGTCGCTGCGCCCTCAACTTGAAGACCGCTTACACGCATGTAAATACTTGCCATGATTTTTCCTTATTTTTTAAACACAATTACCAACTCAGAGCCGACGTAGCGGATGATTGTGGTTTTTCATCTTGCTTAGATTGGGTATCTACAGGGGAAGTCTGAGATACATGCTCTTCGACACTTGGCGGCTCCGAAACGGGAGGCGTCGCTTGAGGTGTCTGGGGGCTTTCAATGTCCACCGTTGGAGTACTCACCTCCGGCAGCAAAACCTGATCGAGATGATTCAATCCGGCGGCATTAAAAATCGTACTAAGAGCGTCACCGTTTTGTTCCGACATCATTTCTTGCAGCAACTCAGGTAAGGATAAATATCCCCATCGAATCGCTTTTTCTAACAAGAATGAAATTGGGCTATGCGGTTCGCTCTGGCGAAAATAATCAGAGACTTCTCTCAGCAAATGGAAAGCTAAGTCTCGGTTCATGTTGTTTAAGTTACCCAGTTCAGATAAATTTCCTGCGTGTAAGTGTTGGCTTACGGTCTGAGCCTGCTCCGATGCCATAGGTATTGGCTCTATCTGTTTTGCATCCATATCGCTTGGCTGATGACCTTCAGAAACTGAACTTTCGGCAACCTCTTGCTCTACTGCCTTAGCCTCCGCTTTCAGGGCCAACTTAATTCCGCTTAAATGAACCAAAGCGTTTTCTACGCGGGTAAGCAGTGACTTCGCAAATCCAAAGTTGGTAGTTTGACTGCCTACAGACTGACAATGAGTGCTCACTAACGCAGACAAACGCTCCAACTGAGAGATACAACGTTTGGCATTTTCCATCTTGAATTGAATCGCGGAACGCTCTTGCGCCACCGTGGTGGTAAGCGTAGATTTCAGTTGGCTGATTTCGCCTTTTCTCTCTGCACTTTGAAAATCAAAAAACGTCACTTCCCCAACTAAGGGCAGTTGCAGCATCGGTGCATAGAGAATCGAGCTTTCCTCGCTATCACCAACTAATTGGAAAAATGCTTTAACTTTCGCATCAGCTTGCTCTCTCTCTTTACCCTTATCATCATCAGATTTGAGCTTTTCAACTGGCAGAACAGGGTTGAGGTGATCCCAGTACTTCTCACTTAAATCGGCTAACCACTCAAGGCTATTCGCAGCACTTTCTAACGTGGTATCGAGAAGGAATTGAGCGGCAACAAACCATGATATGAGCTCGATATCTCTGGTTGTATTTGAAAACTGTTCGAACAAGCTGTCTGAAAGAGTCTTCCAGCTATTTAGACATGCCTCTTGTAACGCGTCTTTCTCGTCAGCACTGGGGTTTTGACTTAGCTTACGCAGCGCTGTTTGCGCGACATTAAATTCATTACGTAATGGGCGAAAAGCACCTTTATCCAGTTTAAGGTAAACGCCACAGATAGAATCATCACTCAGAGGTGTAGAAAGTTGCTCAATTTGATGCTTTGAAAAAGGCATAGGTTCCTGCTCTATTGGGTTAATCAGCCGACTATTCGCTTAAGTGCTAATTAAGTTCAATCGCTATTTTCTGTATTTTTAGATAAGGAAAAACGATAGACGTATTGAGTTAGTTAAACCTGCAAAATTCTTATTTTCGCAGCAAAAATAACATTCTGCTAACATTGTTTCATACGAAGTGACAAATTTATTAATATCCAATAAGTATATCTTTGAGGTGAATTATAGAAAGACTCATTTACGCCATGTTTAGGTGACTTTTAGGTCATCCGACCTCTTTAAAATAACACTACAAAAAGAAATAAAATACAATAAACCACTGATTTAATTTAAATTAAAACAAAAAAAGCATGATAGAGCTTTATATATTAACAATGTCTTAAATATCTCCTCAGAGATATAGCCATCATAAAAACATGAACGCCCTAGCGCAGCATCTTAAAAATGAAACAAATTTGAGAATAAAAATAACCACAAAGTAATCGATTACATCTTATTCAGATAATAATTAAATAAACAAATTACCTTGAATTAAGGTCTAACTCGAAATAGATTAAATGTATAGAGCATGAAAGTTGATACCAACACATCAAGTAATAATATCAATTATTATGTAATAATTTTGAATGTTCACCCTACAAACAGCCTTTTAGAACTGTTTATTTAATAGTGAATTAAGTGAATATGAGCAGTAACGAATTAAAGCACCAAACCCGCTCCCTCACCATTAAGCTTTCAGATAACAAAAGTTATATCGTCACCCAATTAATTGGGGAAGAAAGCGTATCCGGCGGTTGTCAGTTTTCCGTTTCCATCGCAGCCAACATGGAGATCGATACCAAAAACCTAGGCAAAACCGTTTGTGTGTCTTATGAGTTTGATTCTGGAAAGCGCTTTTTTTCAGGCATATGTAGCACTCTGCAATTCACTGGATATAGCAAAGATAAGCACCAGTTTTATTACCAAGTAGAGATATTGGATCCGCTTAGCTTGCTGCAATACAAACGCAGTCGTCAGATTTTTCAAAACATGACGACGAAACAGATCATTGAAAAGCTGCTAGAACAAGCTGATCTCAAAAGCTATTTTCACTTTTCCCTTTCCGGAAGCGGGAAAAAGCATGAGTATTGTGTTCAACTTGATGAAACCGACCAAGCTTTTATACAGCGCTTGTTAGCAAGCGAAGGTTGGCACTACCACATGCGCCATCAATCTAATAAGTCGACAATCTGCATTGGCGATTCGAATCAACGATTTGAGAAAATATCTGATCCAAAGTTAAGCTATCAAATAGGTGGCAACAATCAGCAGCACGTACTAACAACGTGGAGCCAATCACACCATGTTGGCAGCGGAAAGGTATCTGTCGCCGATCATACTCAAGATCTGGCTGAATTCTTTGATAGCGGCACCCGAAAAAGCACAGAAAGTTACGCGTCAACTTCATTGACGCAAGAACTCTTTGCATTTGGTCACGAGAATAAAAATGAAGTCCGTGACGCTGCAAAAATGCATATGGAAGCGTTAGATCTTAAGAAGTCAGCCTCTCACTCATCATCGAATTTAGCGACGCTTGCTTGTGGCTATAAATTTGAACTCACGAACCATCCTCTCGGTTCGATGAACCAAGAGTACATCGTCACTCATCTATCACACCGCATATCCAGAGAAGAATCGAACAACGACGTCGCTTATCAAAATCAGTTTTCTTGCATCCCTTCGTCACTGGTTTTTCGTCCAGAAATACTAGATAAACCGCGTGTCCATAGCTTGCATACCGCAACCGTGACCGGGCCTAAGGGAGAAGAGATCTACCGAGATAAATTGAGTCGAGTAAAAGTGCAATTTCACTGGGATAGAGGCGGCAAAAATGACGAAAACAGTTCATGTTGGTTGCCAGTATCGCAAGGATTCGCCAGTAAGGGATTCGGTTCTCAGTTCACACCACGCATTGGTGATGAAGTGATCGTTCAGTACATTGATGGTGACCCCAATCGTCCTATCGTGACCGGCTCTTTATACAACAAAAACAGCGCAGCCCCTTATAGCTCGGATACTCAAAACGGCATCAAAACTCGTTCAACGCCTAAGGGCAGCAGCAAGCAAGGAAACGAACTGCGTTTTGAAGATCAAAAAGACAAAGAACAAGTATACTTACATGCTGAAAAAGATTGGCTGCTGGACGTAAATAACGACAGCCAGTCAACGATTAAAGGCATGAAAAAGACTCAAGTTGAGAAGAGTGCCACCCTAAACGTTAAAGAAGACATACAAGTCGAAAGTGAAAAAACGCTTACCGCCAAAAGTAAAGACAACTGGACGGGTGACAGTGATAAAGATCTAAACCTCAGTGCCGCTTCCAACATCAATATTGCGGCTAAATCGTCAGTCAGCGTTGATGGCAACCAAGTATCGATCTGCGGTAAATCGAAGATCGAACTCAAAGTGGGCGCGAGTAAAATCGAGATCAGCGCTAGTGGTATTAAGATCGACGCTCCTCAAGTCTCTGTTTCAGGTAAAGCAAAAGCAGAGATGAAAGCCGCAATGATCAATATTGAAGGCCAAGGTAAGGCCGATGTAAAAGCAGCGTTAGTGTCAGTTAACGGCAGTGCCATGACACAAATAAAAGCCGGGGCCATGGTGCAAATTCAAGGCGCAATTACAAAGGTAAATTGATGATGTTGATAAAGGTTCCTCACCAATCCGCGCAAGACATTTTAAGTGTCTACGAGCCAAATGCTGCATTCGCAGAGTTAACAGACGCAAACACTACGCCTATCGATTTGATTTCTGTGGCGATGGAGCAAGAGCTGTTTGCCGATGCTGTGACTTTTCTTGCACATGCTCTCCCAGTTCGTGAATCCATTTGGTGGAGCGTAACCTGCGCCGCATCTCTGCATCACTGGAAAGAAGACGAAGCCAATGCCATTCGCGCAGCAAAGGCTTGGGTTTATACACCTGATGAAACAAGCCGCCGATTTGCAGAACAAATGGCAGATAAAGCGGGATTAGAAACCGGTGCAGGCTGGGCAGCTCAAGCGGCTTTTTGGAGTGGTGGCAGTATGATTAAGCCAGAGGACCCTGCCGTTCCCCCTCCCCCATACTTGTACGCGCAAGCGGTCGCAGGAAGCATTAATCTTTCAGCCGTTTTACCTGATGGTGAAGAAGCAAAAGAACGCTATCAACAGTTTGTAGAAATGGGTCTAAACATCGCCTCTGGCGGTAACGGTCAACAATAGGGAATAAACATGCTACCAGCAGCCAGAGCAACAGACATGCACATGTGTCCGATGCAAACACCAGCCGTGGTGCCAATCCCTCACGTGGGTGGGCCATTGCTCCCTCTGCCAACAACAGTATTGATCGGCAACCTACCAGCCGCCACTCTAGGGCAGATATGTGTTTGTGTTGGCCCTCCAGATAGCGTAGTTAAAGGAAGTGCAACCGTGCTGATTAACAATAAGCCCGCGGCGCGCATGGGCGATCTCACTGCCCATGGCGGAACCATAGTGATGGGAATGCCAACCGTGTTGATTGGTGGATAGTAACATTTTCTTCAATTAAAAATTAAGAGGACGATCATCTACTCGAGCTTTACTATACAGTCTTCATGATAAGCTTAATGTTTATACCTAATCAACTCGAAGATATAGGCTTTAGTCTCTGGAAATTATCGTTAATTCGGGTTCTGTCGCAAACTTAGAGCCCTCTCATAGACAGAACCTTAAGCACTAAGCTCAGCGTAAATTCCGTCTAACGTAATGTTTTCTTTAGACTTCCTCTGCGCGGACTTTTGAGCGTTCCTTGATATATAACTGGTAGCCCATTCGATTTTATTGCTGATTTCTGACCATGCGCCGTGACTGATACATTCAAATATTGGTAACAGCCAGACATCCACATTTTTTGCCGCTTTAAACAATGAGACCGATGGCATTATCTGAAGCGCAATACTACGCCTAATGATCAGCGCAAGTAAACTGGCCCAGATGAGTCCATCAGCGATGGCCTTTTGTGCGGTGACAAATCGTTGCCAGTTGGTGTGAGACTTTAACTCTTTAAAAAGCAGTTCCACCTGCCATCGACAGCGGTAGATCGCCATGATGTCATCGGCAGTAAAGGTGTCTGAAGGTAAGTTAGTTATCCAAATGCAGAATCGTTTTTCTTCAGCAAACCATCGTCGCACGACTCTAAACTCTTGTTTACCTCGACGGACTTTTAGGTCAAGGACCTGCGAACGGTTGGTACCTCGAGTAATGTCTTTCAGCTTCTTCCCTTCTAGCTTAGGCAGCAGTCGCCCCTTGCCGTTCCTTGCCTCAATAATCATAGGGTTCAGAGACTTAGCACCTCGGACAATATAGAATCCGCCATGCTGTTCAAGCTCTCGAAAGAAGTGGAAATCAAGATACCCTGCGTCAGCTAACAGCAATTTGTTGTTCATCGTTTTGGGCTCAGGTAAAAAATCTCTTTCTGATGCCGTATCAGCGCTGATGTTCATCGCGACTGGAGAAAAGCTTTTCAACGACATTGTCATATGACATTCAACCGCTGCAGGGTTACGTTTAAATCGACTCGGATAAACATCCGCCAGGTCACGATGGATGTGGAAAGAGCTGCCATCTTGAAGCAGTACATCATCAAAGGTGTCGAGCTTATTTGGTAGACCGACATTCTGCTGGCGAGCAAATTGAGCTATTGCTCGCATAACAAGTTGCCTCATGAAATTAGGAAACTCATTTTTCCTCAACTGGTTATGGTAAGGCTTGTATGCCACGGCACCTTCAGGGCTCAAGCACATCCCATTGAATTGTCGTAGTAAATCCGCAATGGAAGTGCAGTTTCCTTTGCTTAACGCGGCCACTAAGCTAATGACTAGCTGCTCGGGTAATATCGCCCGACACCGTTTCATCAGGCCTGTACTTTTCGCCATTTTTTGGAGGGTGTCAGCATTAAAGAATTGCTTAAATTGCTTCTGTAAGGAGATAATCGTCATCGGCTTCACTATTGATGTAGGTAGTTTGTTTGGCGACGATTATCTGATCATAAATGAAGCCTTTTTTCTATCTAAATAAACAAGTTAGCTCTTAAGATCCTGTCTATGAGAGCCCTCTAGGTTACTCTTTTCACAGCCCTATGGAGCGCTTCTATCCATGCTGTCTCATACTCACTTTCGGTTCTGAGGACAGTTTCACCTTCAATTTTTTTGGTTCTAGAAGGGTGCTTAATTTCAACCACTACTGAACAGTGTTCTTGGTTTGCTTTAGCATCCCATCGAACGCCTTTCTCGGAACATGCTTTCATTACGTGCGTAAGCCCATCTTTGCTACTTTCAGAAAACCCAAATAATCTAGCCCCTAGACTATGCTTGTCGTTAATATCGCTAATATCCACCTCAATGATGACAAGCGGGGTTTGCCGGTAATAGAAATATGCACAATGAAAGGTTCGAGCCTCCTGTGTGAGCTTGTTTTTGTATATCAGGGAAGAATTGTCCGGCTTTGGCATTGCCAAGCACTGTGTACCTTTGTGTTCATAATCAGGAAGTTTCATGAGCTTCTTGATTACCTTTTCAAAAATTTGAAAGTTACCTGTAGGTGCGACTACTTTCGGAGTCTCAGGCCTAGTTGGATCATCGCAATCACTACGATTGATCGCCCAGTCTAGTTCTTGCGCCGATCCTGTTGCTGTTCCGTGACCAACTCCAGATGTATCACGTTTTGGCTCTTCGGTGGTATTCACATTAGGCGCTACCCTCGATAATGCTTTTCCTGGGGAAACGGTTACTTCATCTTCAGTATTACAGACAAATCGAAAGCCTTCTTCACTGAAGGTATCCCTTTTTCTATGACTGCCTGGCGTAGCTTCAAAGTCCAACTGCGGATCTGGGTCTGTCCGGTTAATTTCTGGGCGCTTGCCGTTACTTGGCTCAATAGGAATAACATCGATTTTTTTGGATGGAATATCGAGACTTTTTTTCCATAGTTAAAACTAGACGAGTAAACTATCTTGATTTCTTCAACATAAAAAAGCATTGGGTCGCTTTCATCATACTCACCAGCAAGCTTAAATCGCCAACTTTTAAGTGGCGGTGGCTCAAAGTTAAAGTTCCACCCCGAATTTTCATCTTGTTGTAACTTGTCATAGATGCTGTTGAAGCTTCTTGTTGCCTCAGGATTAAGCAACAACCACCTCAAGTGTTTGCATGCATCCTTGGAGTTCAAATTCTTTAATGGGTAATCCGATGACCTGTTAAAACGGATAAAACACTCTTTTCCAGTATCATCCACAACGGCCATCCCCAATAACCCGTTTGGTCTTAAGGCTGTACGTGTTAGATGTACATTGTGTAAAAAAAGTGCTCGAGCGAGCTCTATACAAGGGACAACAGCCTTTAAGTTACCCTCCCTTAAAATGATTGAATGCGATTTGTTTGAAGAGGCTCTTTGAAAATTATCTGATATTTTTATGTCGATGATTTCGCGCTTATGTGGAAGCGTGCGTTCTTTGTTCGAGTAGTGAGAATTAACAACCAACATTGGTATCAGTTCCGCCGGGACACGACTTTTCGGGAAACCTGAAAACTGAACGTTGATATAAGGCCGGACTTTATTATTGAGAACGCGCTTGGTGTGGATACTTCCAATGTTGATTAACGGTACATTTTCAGGAAAGTGCCGCAACTCTCTGCCAGGTTGGGATGTCCAATCGGAGAATTTCCCGTGCAGGTTTCCTGCTACGCGCACGGCTGAGTCCAGCAAGTCGTTCAATCTCACACACGGGCCTTAAAACATCATTACACTCAATGAGTTGAACCATAACACGGCTTAATCGTCTTGTTTGGTACTCTTCAACCGATTCGCTATATCGATCAAAAAACAAGCTGCAAAGTGGGAGTTTGTACAATTTTTTTTCGATCAAGCTCTTTTTGGCTATTTTCGACGCAAACCATGATTTTGAATGGCGAGGAGCGTGTATTCTTCCCTCTGTTTCGTTCTTTATAGAAAGTAGCGCTTTCACTATCTGGCGGTCTCGAACCTGCCAATCAACACGATAATTCTGGTAATTTGAAGCGCGCTTGGGTTTGTGTACATTGAGCCACTCGTGATCATATCGATAAAGACAAGAATACAGCCTAGCACCTAGGGCTGTCGTTCTTATCTTTTTAAGAGATTCAGTTTGTGACGATTCTAAAATTCCAAGCCACTGGTTTCTGATTATATCGCGCTTGACTATGTTTTTCGTCGCTCTAGTAGGGTGTGTTGCTCCTTCAATGATTGGGTATCCTCTAGCAAGATTAAGCTCTTCTAGTAAATCAACAGAACTGCCTCGAAGTGGCAGACAAACAATGAAGTGTTACAGATAGCTGAATACCCTTCGATGTTTTCTGAAGATTGCGACTAACCATGTATTTGCCCCACAAAGTGCTAAGCCTTGTTGGTTCAACCATTCATCTGACCAATATCTGCGCACGGAATCCGAAATTGCTTTATGGTCTACTCTTGAACCAATCATCATTCCTGCATCTCTTGCAAGCCTCTGATAATAGAGCGTCCATTGCGCAGGTGAAATCGAACTTATTTTCGAGTTGAGTAAGATCTCTACCATTTCGGATATTCTCAGGTCGCAAGCGTTAGCGGCCTCAGAAAAACGTGTTTGGCATTGATAGCTACTCGCATCAACAAACTGATGCCTGTGTGTAGAGTGAATCGGTATGTATCTATGAGAATGCTCTGATGAAGCGGGCACGCGTTAACGCCAGGCACCTGAAACAATCGCTGCCAGTAGGTAAAACCAAGGTTCTTACTTTGTTCTTGCCAACATAGAGGGCAAATCTTGTACGTCGTAGGCCACTCGATAACCGAAGCTGGAATACCTGCGCGAGACATACAGGGGTTCACTCGACTATGAATTAAATTGGCTTGCAACGCTTTATAGCGGTGTGACTCAACGAAGGGTTTAAACAACGGAAGGGACGTATAGCGCGCTACGATTTGCTTAGGGTTCACTTCCCATACGTGACCGATATGATCCAAAAGCTGCGCGATATGACCTTGTAGAAAAGGCGAAGGAACGATCATTCTATTGCCAAAGAGAATGTCTAATGCGATCTTGTCATCTTTGATTCCCATTTGCTGGATAAACCGAGCAATAATACTAGTGAGCAACTCATCTTTCTGAGCGACTGGAAAATAGGTCAACATCTTCAACCACCAAACAAATCGTTTCATTTATTAGAGTATAGTTAGCGGTTTCGTACCTAGAGGTATGGTGTGATGTCAAGAATCATGCCTTCACGTTTTAGGTTGTTGTAGGTAGACATTGGGTTGTCACTTCTCAGCAATCGAAGATCGTTATCCACATAACGAGGCTTTAGCTTGGCTACTTTTGATTTTTCAGGCTTACTTTTTGTCTCTGGTTTATCCTCTAACGATTTTATATGCGCAACTAACCCAAATAGATCCTCACTAGGCTTTTCATCAATGGCTTGTCTCGCCGCTAGTTTAGCCACATCCTCACCAAGTCCCATGAGAATCAACATGCCTGTGAGTTCCACCAATTTATCATCAGTTACCTCACCAGTAGCTTCAAGCTCATCCACATCGCTATCGCTAGCTTGCCCAATAATACGAATTGAATCGGCAGGTAAGTCTAAGTCAGCATACTTAACGATTTCTTCTTTTCGACCGCTTTGGAGCGATCGGATCATCGGATGAATGATCGACAACTCTTCGTTGAACACATCTTCGACTAACTTTAGGGTAATCACTTCTTTACCCGCAACCACTGCTCTTGCTTGGCAAAGGTAAAACAATGAAACAGCTACATGAGCGACACCTTGAGTGAGCTCCCAAAACAAGTCCTTCATTGGTGTCGTAATCGGTGTCGGTGATTGAAACCACTGCAACTTCCACATTCTATTGAAAAAGCGCTCCCATTCGCTTTCATCGGTTGTATTTGATAGGTGCTCGAATCGATTCCAATTCAAACTACCAAACTGAGCAGCGCGACGAGCAGACCTTAACGTAGGAGAAAAAAGTTCTAGGGCTTTGGGCGTGCCAATGAACAACACTGGCACTTTGATTACGTTAGTGAGAGTAACGAAGAAATTCAGTAATTTGGTCGCACCGCCGGAGCGCGCCGCACTAAGATACCAATAGAATGAAGGGCGCATACTCTGGCTATGTCACCCAACATAGATTCTGCTGATGACCTAGACTTTACATAGAGCAGTTCGTAGTCGCTTCCAATCGCGTCGTCTACCGCACGGAAAAAGTGGATACATAGGCTCTTTGCTGAACCATCATGAGGGCAATCAATCTTTAGCCATACCAACTGAGTATGCTGATAATCTGGGTGATAAATGGCTTGATGCTTATATGAATCTAAAATCGCTTGAACGGCAGTAGTTTTACCTGTTCCAGAACAGCCAATGACCGTCGTTGCCAACGCAGCACTACCCGCATTTCTCGATGCTGCGGAAAAATCGACGTTATCAACATCTAACAGGTTACGCTGATAGTCACTCGATGCGATATTTCGACCAAGGTATCCTCGGCGAATCATCCCTGAAATCATCTGTTCCAGTTGCAGGTGAGCTTTTGTCGGGTACAGAAAACCATCAAGTATTCGCATCATTGCATGGCGACGGATGTATCCAGGTAAGGTTTTTTCCGAGTCTCGCACTTTGGGGTAACGATTTAACTCTTTTACCGTATTCTGAGGTGAGTTCAATAAAGGTAGTGCATTGATCAAAGGCTGATTTCGGTAATCTTCGATTTCAGGATCTGCGTATTCCGCATGGTGAATCTTAATCATCGTCATCTCCTAAAAAATCATCCAGTGACGGGTATTCAATGCTTTCCGAATTGTGCCCCGTTTCAATCTCAATGACTTCAGCAGTACTTTGCCTCGACTCAGGCTTTAGGTTAACAGCGGTATTATCTCGCTCAAATTCTCGCTCCTCATCTCGATTCCCCTTAATTCCGGCCAATCTTTGTGAGTCCTTTAATTTAGGTGTGTTTGCCTTTTTACCACGCTCTCGTTTGGCGATATTCTCCATCGTTTCCTGTAGGTCAGGAGCCTCAAAATCCTTAGCTTGATTCGCTGAAGCCTCTGCAACTTTAGAAGACTTGAGAATACCCGCAGCATCCACGAAACTCATTCCCTTGTATCGACGGCTACGATCTGAAAGCTCACATATCCAATAGGATTGATAACTGTTGTCGGGTCTCAGATAAATAACATCGGTTCGACGCGGGTCAAAGGCCACCTCAACTTTCTTTGGTCTTGTCTGCTTAAATCGGTCAAACCAACCTTCAGCCATTGCTTCACGGCAAGTGTATTTCAGTCCTTTGAAACCAATACCGACCTCAGACACTGTCCCTTTTTCAGTGGGTAACAAGTTCACTTCAACCATCTCTTTACTGCATGGTCTTAACTTACCGGTGCGATTTTTGATTCCCCAGTTCCAAAGCTGAATGGGGACTGCGGGTAAGTCATTAGGCATATCTTCGGCAAAATCATAATCTTTAACTACGTGCCTAGTGTTGTAGTTGATAATGATGTGAATCACTGTCTCAGTGAATGCATGCAAGGTTAATTCTGCGTCTAGCTCATATCTGCGTCCTAAGCGCTTCTTGCCGTTGACTGGCTCAACAATACCACCGACATAGGGTCTGAATTTTGTTTGAAGAGTATTGAAATAGCGCTCCACACCGCCTTTATCATCCCCTCTGTAGGAACGCGAGTTACTTAATTGGATGTTAAAGGCATTAACGAGAACGTCAGCTTGCCTATGCAAAAGCTCACCTTTATCCGCCATGATAGACGCAGGAATACCAATAGAAGGCCACATAGAAGAATCGATTTCTATTCCATAGCTCCGACAATACTCCGTTTTATCAAGAAAGGCGTTAGACATGGCCATCATAGCCGCAACCCATGATGGATTTTCTAAACCAACATAAAGCCCAGTAACCATGCGACTAAAAACATCTTTAACCACGTAAACCACTGGCCTACCGATGATTTTATTCGGGTCTTTCTCAGAAACTAAATAGAGATCCGCAATCGTTGCATCAATCTCATACCGCCCTCCAGGTCCGATATTCATAAAGGCTGATGTGCTTGTTAGCGCTCTAATATCCTTGTCGTATGCTTTGGATGGCGTTCTTCGTCTTACTACATCATGTTTCTTGTAGTTAGATTCATAGAAATAGCGGAATTGACGAAGAGTCGGTATGGAAGTCTTATCAGAGTCGGGATATCTTGATTTATACAAGCCAATTGCTTTATCTTTGGCGTCTTTGATAGAGAACTTATCGTTTTGAAGAAAGAAGCCATCAATTGCTAGACTGAAAATTTCTGCGACATCATCGGTAATGATGGCACCTACGCCCTCGGCAGTTGTTCGCTTCCGCCCGAGCTTATTGCCCACGTCACGCCTAAATTTACCTTTCCCACCTGACTTATGATAGTCAGGCAGTAATGCATTTGGCGTCATCCCTCTTTGCCAATATCGACGAAGTTGACGAATGAAGTAAATCCGGGGTTTTCCTGTCACTTCAACTGCGTTTCTAATTAGACGGTTTCGCGACGTCTTATCAAATAATTCACTGTGGTCTTTTAGTAGAATTTTAAGCAGCGTATAGGCTTCATCTCGCTTGAGAGCTTGTGCACCGCCGGGCTCAACATGAGAGAAAGTAAAAGGTTCACTGATGCACTCTATCGTTTGTGCTGCGATAAGTTCATGTAGCTCAGAGATTGGCATAAGTATGGGCCAAGCCGATTCATCATCGAGACTGATCAGCCAGATGAACTCTAACGTTTCGTACACAACACGTATTCGCTCGTTGAATCTGTGTATTGATAGACTTGATTAAGAAGCATTGCCGACCTCCAAATATGCACTATCGCTATCTACGAGCTCCACATCTTCGCACTTCCACTCAGTAAACGGAGTTTCAAGTCATGCTTTTAAATATTGATTGGCGATACCATAGCGAAATATTCCGATGTGAGTCCCTTCCTCTAATTGGTATTGATCATCCAATTTTGCACAATATCGGGCTACATAAGCTTTGGGTTGCTTCGCTAACCTAGCGGCAAGATCAATGACATCTTGCTTTGAGAATGGGTATTCGACTTCAGTATCTAAGTCGATAAGTGGTTTTATCCACTTCAGGTTCATTTTGAGTTCGTTGGAGACTTCTTGATCGGTAAAAATGAGATAGGGTACTTTTTTTGCTTCCCAGTACGCTTTCTCTATTTGAAGCTTTTCGACAATGCGCTTGTCATCAAGCTCTAGAGCTGGCTTTACGGGGATCACTAACTGGGAACCATCAACAAAATCGATGATTAAGTCCGTTGTCACTATTTTAAGCTCGCCCTTTTCTTGAGGGTGACGAATACCTAGTTGGCGGCAGATAATCAAAGAGTCAGCAAGAGGAATAGGAAACTGCTCTCGAATGTCGATGACCTCTTCACACCAATCGAACACCAAAAATGCGGCAAGCTCATTTCCAGAGAATAAGTGATGAACTCGGCCAACAGTGGCACTTTTGACACATACACTTTCGCCAGAACTGCTGAACTCTCCGACTTTAATAAAAGGTACATAGTCCTTCCCCGTCCCTTCGCCTCGTTTTTCATCTAAACGCTTTTGGTCTTTCTTATTGAGTGGCTTATCTGCATCTGACATAAAAAAACCTCCGACTAAGCTAAACTTAGCAGGAGGTTAAAAAACGATCAATCTTTATTGTATATGATCATACTTTATTGTGAATGATCAAACTTTATTGTCCGCCGACAACAAGCGTTCTGCGCGGATTCGAAGTATGAAGATGTCGAAATAACCGCTATCTCGTGCGACGACGAGATCAGTCGTGTTGAGCAATTAGAGTCAGACGGCTAAATACTCTATCGGAATTAAAAGGGCTTACATTGTAAGCCCTTTTTGATGTACTGAAGTAAGTTACGTGTCTGAGATATAAACCATATATTTCTCCAAGCGGCACTCATAGAATTTAAGGTCATCGACCCACAGAGAAATTAGCTGTTCTTTGCCTTTAAATGGTGCGACTGACCGCAGCTTATCCAGTAAACCTGATTGCTCATTCTTTGGCGCACGTAAGGTAACGTTGATTCCAACTCCCCTAGCGTTTGCCTCCACGATAACCTTTCCCCTCGTACAATGAGCTTGTAATATTGCTAACCCAGCTTGTAGTTCAGTCAGTTGATTCATTCCATTTATCCTTGTTAAATAACTCTAATCGTCCAAAATCGATAATGGTGAGTCACACACTGGTGGTCTAGGGTATACCGAGCAATCCAAGTTACCAGGTGTTGCTGCATCATGTGTCTCTTTCAAGTTTGCGTCGGCGTCAGTTGACTCGAAACGTGCTTGGTTAAGGTCGACAGGGTTCATTGCATCATCATTGTTTGGCATCCAAGCTTGGCTCGACAGGGTATCGATATTTAAATCGTCATGTTCTACTGCAAGTCCAGAAGCCATAATCAGATTTTCCCATTCGGTTAAATCTATGGTGTCCCAATCCAACTCGCTGACTTGTTCAAGCGTCATGCCTGAACATTGTCCATTTCTCGGATCGAGGCTGATATTCAGTTGAGGCGCCGCTTGTTCCATGATGATACGCCCCAATGGACTCGGGTAGCAGCAATAGTGCTTACGCTTTATGAGACAGCCAAATGGAGTGTCTTTGTGGCAACTGGTTGAGGCATATATGCATTGTTGTTGGTCGAGCTTCATACCCATGCCCATTTCAAGGTCGTCACATTCCGAAATCATCATTGCACCCAACTTAATCAGTTGATAGGCAGCATAAACGGCCATAATAGTTGCAAATGCGCCAGAGACAGCTGGGTTGAGTGACACTGTAGTAGTAGCAGTCGAACCGGTTCCCTCCGTCACAGTATCAAAGATCGCATCTCGGATTGCATCAGGCAGCAGGTCTGCGACCTTTTTCATCAATTCACCTTTAATTTCATCGAGCAAACTCTCTGTTGCGGCCTCAGCTGCGGCCTCCCCGACTTCACCCGTGATGTTACGTACAGCAAAATCCCAACCAGCGCTCACAGCATCGGTCACATAAGTTACGGTATTGGTAACAGGAGTTGGGTAACTAGATGCCCAGGAACCGAATCCGGCACCAGAGCTTGCCAACCCAGCCAGAGATTGTTCCATCGCATAGTGATGATAGACGCCTTTGATGTAATCGAAGATATTGGTTTGTCCTGCGGATAGCGTGCAGCAGTTAAAACCAAGCCCTGTCTGCTCGATACCGCAATATGACACTTCACCATTGAAGACTTTACAGGTGGAGACATCATCTGGATTTTCACATTCCATATTCGATTTAATGTCTTCCAGCATCTTGAACGTCGCCATTGCTTCCGCAAAGTCATCATTCATTTCAAGCTCTGAATAACGGCAATCTCCACCCACACACTGCATTTCACCCGTGCAAATGTCTTCCTCCATCGTGTACGAATAGTTTCCGTTTGTATAAGTGTTACATTCGTAGACTGACTCTTGGACGTAAGCTCGCCCCGTTATAGGGTCAACAAAGGCTGGGTTTTGTTCAATTAACGCACAGTCGGCATTATTTCTGTAAGGCTCACAGCGATCCGGAATATTGGCGTTAAATTCAGTGAAAGAAGTGCAAACCCTCTCATTGCTTTCTGGCCAGTATGGTTGACCACAAATCTGTTGGTCCGGTAAAGGATTGCATTCGTAGTTGACAGCATTGGCCTTTAAACACGCTTTACCATCGCTCGTTTGGCCCGGACGAGGCACGTTAATAGGCAAACCGATTAAGAACTGATCATAATCATCGATATGCGCCGCTTCGGATTCCACACATTCCCATCCTCCGTAGCTACACATCATGCCTTGTTGTCCACCACTCTGATTCAGTGGGTTACTACAGTCTGGATTAATGTAGATCTGATCGCCTTCGCTACCAAACACATCACACGTCGAAGGGTCTTGAATCCAACCGAGTTCCGCAGCACAACCAACTGGAGATTGCTCAATGAATTCTTTAGGGTCAATTGGGTCCACAGTACGGACGAGAATGGTGGCTTTACCTTCCCCTCCACCGCCTACACCCAAACGCATTTTGAATTTAACGATTCCGCGATTAGAAGCACGAGCAGCTTCAAATTGGCTTGTTATGTTGGTATTTGTAGTAAACACTCGGCTGGAGCTGAATTCACAGTTAGTGTGTTGATATGGAAAGCCAGTCTCATCTACATATGGATGCACCCAATTGCCGTTTTCATCGTAATCAGGGTATGAAGTACAATCGCCATCACGACAACTGCCATTGTTAAACCAATACGATTTAGTGGGTACATATTGATAAACGATTTCTTCATTGAGAGTAAACTGAATGACATCATCCACCCACACTCGCTCGAACGTCACCGAACTGATACGAACATCTTCTAGCTCAAATTCAACAAAGTTAATTTTGTGGTAACAACCCATCCCATGGTCATTAGTACCGTTGTTAGTAGGGTCACCTACCGTCAATCTAAAGGTATGAGAGTCGATAATTTCTACATCGCCACTACCAGAGCGCTTTTTCAAAGGGTAGGTTGTGTGTCGTTTTAATTCACACTTCATTAGATTGGAACGGTCGGGTTCCATGCATTCATTTTTGACTTTCCCGACATACTCTCTGTTTACTGAGTACGTATTTGTTTCTGTCGTGCAAGCGCTATAAAAATCTGAATTGGCATCATCTAGGTTATTGGCCAACTCTTTAAAAATGTTGTCGGCATCGACCATGATAGAGTCATCGGACTCTAGTTTTTGGTAATTGTCGTTATAATTCAGCTTTAATGTGTTGTAAGCCTTAGCGTCATAGTCCGACTCACTACCAACGGTGTTATTCGAAAACCTATCTGAAACACCTTGTCCTGACTCTCTCAGTTTATTTTCATTTTGATAAGCTTGGTATGCGTCAAATTGCCCTTCTGATCCAACACGCTCAACATCCAATCCAAACAATTCTGAGTTGCCTAGCGAGTTACCACCTACAGTAGCATTACCACCGCTGTAAGTAGGTGTTTGAAAGTTTCCGTATATCTCATCAAGTGACATATTCTGTGCGTAGGTGACCGTTGAGGTAGATGCATACAGCACACCGATAAAAGAAACATGAAAGATCTGAACCAGAAACGCGAACAAGCTAAAGTGAGTCAGTATTCGATTAAACATAACGCCCTGCCTTTTTCTCAAAACAAGATCAGGTTAATCCCGTAACACTTAAAAAATTTCAAATAGCGAGGGCATTTTGAGTTTTTGTTAAACGAATACAAAAAACCACCCGTTAGGGTGGCTCTCTAAAGTTACCTTAAGCAGCAATCATTCCAAGAATACATAAGATAAACGAACGCTTCCCGACCAGGGACCAATCGCCCGTTCCCCCACTTAAGAACGCTGTCACCGAGTTTATGACAACAACCTGTTGATAGTGGAATTGAAGATCCTCCCCCACCTTTAGGTTGCGAGCTCGCCTCTCTTACTGGGTAAAGCATGGATGAACGATATTGTGTTTTTGGCAACATTGGCGCGTAGTTCGGTTCACAACTGTCTTGAATCATATGATTACCCATTGTCAGCTGTGCTTGCCCACGTCGGTGTAGAGTGGCCATCAAACGCGTGGTTAACAACGAAGTGCCACGTACCGGATCGTCACTGTACTGATTATTACCAGTCATTGGGTAAAGGTTCCCTGAACACCCAGCGCAAAAATAGTTTTCAACTACCTCTCCACCAGCCAGTATTTGAGCGCAATCGGCTGTACAGATAGACGTCGCTATTGGGTTCGAAAAGATAACGGTTTCCGGAAACATCACGAACGCCAACAAATCATCTTGATACAACGGGTCGGCTTCGGAAAAGTACGCCAAATCCAATGTTGTCGCCCCATCATAGGTACAATCCGCATTGGCAAACATTTCAATCATTTGCATTACTGGGTAAACCCAATATTTATAGTGAAAAAAAGAAGTTTCTGTATCGTCAATCGCTGTTTCTGTTCGGCCTTGTCCAGCACGGGTATTATCGTCTGCCAAACGAACACCGAATGAAGGCATGCAGTATGGCGTTGGTGAAAAAGATACGATCCTTGATGGTTGGAAGAATCCGAGCGGTATACCCCATTCAGGGACACCTAGCTCATCAGCACACATGCAAAAAGGCTTGCTCGAAGCGGCACCTTTAGGCGCGTCCCCACCAATACCGGCTAGTCGAATTGGAAGTAAACAGCTCCAACACATACCGTCGATGACTGTACTCAAGATGTTGGCATCGGGACATAAGTCGCCTGCTTTGTCGTTATCCGCAGCCACAGAATATAAGCTCGCCATGCTTATCATTGTGGACATCAAACCAATCAAAAAGAACCTAATCATATGTTCCTCCCTTTAGTTCTTATTCACTTGCTCTATCACAACACCCGCAGCGTCAATACCTTGTTCTTTAATGTTGTTCACGGAATTCGAGAAGTTTGGGTTATCTTTCATTAGCTGATCTGCAGCATCAATGCTTGATTCAGTAATGTCCCTCACAGAGTTGGCTAGATTGGGCTGTGTATCAGCCAACCACACACCGAGAGCGACGCCGAAACCAATAAGTACGAGATTCTTAATCATGTTGTGTTTTCCTTAACTAGTTTGTTTTGGATTGATTGAACGGTGTAGGTTGGCCACCGTCAGCCACTTGTAGGTTGACCTGAGTGACTGTTTGCGCTGAATACTCATTTATCTGGAACATACCCTTATCGGTACTAATTAACCGAGTCGGGGTCACTTCCAAATCAAATCGATCGATGACTTCTTTAGTCAGGATGGTCACGTCATAGGTGAACTTCTTATTTAACTCAGATATGTGGTCAAACCCCCTATCCTTGTCGATACGTGTAGAAATGAGTTTCACTTTCCCGCGAGATTCATTGAGAGACATGTACTTTACAAACTCCACTTCCTGTTCGTCGGTCGCATCAAAGATAAACATGGTTAAATGTGCAGGTACTATGTCGTGGTTTTTAAGCGGCTTGAGGGGATTTATTAACTCTCCTTTCTTGGCCAGAATAAGACCATTCACCGCTTTCACATCAGCAGTGGCTATTACTGTTGGGTCAAAGTCGAACTCACGGTCTTTCGCGGCTGGTGGAAGAGTATGAAAACTGCGGTTATGCCAATGGCGTGCTATTGCTTGTTTTTGTTCCGTTTCCCAATCCACGGCCCTCATTCTATTTTTTGACTCTTCAATGAAGCTTTTTTCTGCGATAGGAAATATGGACCCCATTTCACCAAGGAATACCTCGGAGCCGTCATAATCAGGGTTTGCTGCCGCGCTTTCCGTCTCGTTCTGTAAGTAGCTTGCGCTGATTAGACCTTTCACTTTCCCGACGAGTTTTGTGTTATCGGATAATTTGCGCTCATAAACCATCGTTGGAACTTGTTCAATGTTGAAACGCTCGAATGCCATTGGATCCATGTAAACAGCGGCTTTATTGATTCGTTTCAGTTTGTCTGGGTTCTCGGCATGCGTGCGTATGTCATCTTGAGCATTAGCCAGTTTGACCTTTAATTGCCACAAACCTTTAATCATATCTGGTACGCCCACGTCGCCAGGTCGTAAGCCGTTAAACACAACACGGCCTCCCCACTCTGCAGCGAGCTCTAGCACCTCTTTCATTTGGTGATCAGGCATTGAACTCGACACGAATATCCAAAAAACAGTGTTCGCTTCTTCATCGTCGTATTTGTTGTCTACTTTTTGACTTGGAGACGAAGGGTTAGGCTGCTCAATGCTTATCGAATCGAGATTATCAATTGTCAATGTGGAGGGATCGAATGCTAAGGGTTTTGGTTGTCCTTCATTGACAATGGAATTGGCTTGATACTGAGTTTGGTTATCATCGATAACATCTTGAAGGGCTCTGAAATTGATATCTGGCGTATCGTCCGTGCGATATTCGATAAGAGAGTCCGATTGGTCAGAAATAGTACTGTTCAACAACTTGGCGTGATCCGCCATTTGTTTCAGTTCTTTCATCATTTTAGGGTTCAAGTTACTTGCATCTAAAACTGCTTGAGTACCTTCAACTTCATGGGCGTTGGATATGATGTCGTTACTTCGTTGTACATTGTCCAGATCTTCTTGAGTGAGTTGTCCGTTAGCCAACGCGTAAGTCGCAATGAATGAAGTTAGTAACAAGACGTTGTGTGCCTTAGAGAAATGCATAGCCAACTCCGATAATTTGAGAGTGTTCAACTAAACCCCAGTATCTTGAATCAAAAGAGGTAGGTAGCGTGCCAAGAGCGAAATATTGACCTTCAGGGACAACGAAAGTTTTATTGAGGGTATCGAAGTCGATTTGGGCATAATTAATCATTCGACGAGCATCAGCCGCATAACGAATGACCTCCCCATCTTTGGTGGTCACGGTGACTCCATCCAAGTCAAAGGTCACGGTATCGCCAGCAACACCAGCTGCTATTTTCAAGAAATTGGTGCCATGTGCGAAATAAGGTTGTGCGTTAAGCGACAGGAAGGACATGAGTTGCCCACGCTTGGGGAAATGATTCTTAGAGTCGATGACTGCGGCCTTGATAGGTAAACAACCCAATGCTGTTGGGACCAATGAAATCTGATACCGACCACTAAGTAACAATACGGCCAACACTAAGCCAACGAGCGTGCCGAATATTTTGATATATGTGTACTGTGTAATGTTCATACGCTTCCGTTACCGAGACATTGATAAACTGGATATACGTAATCTTCACACTTTATTTAGTCATAAAATCCAAATAGGCAGCCAAATATCGATGACTAATTGATCTATTTGCTGTGCGTTTAAAATTTATGGGAATGATAACTACAATACATATAGAAATGCTAATATATGAAATTGGATCCACCAAGACACGATGGTATGAAAAACACAGACCCTTTAACGTTGATTGACTCAGCCTCAACCCATCAGGCTCTGGTCAACTTAAAAGACGCATTAAACAAAGCACTGTTCCAATCTGAGTTAGCTTTACAGTCATCTTTAGAAGCTAATCAAACGCTGATCGATCCTTACCCTGTCATCCCGCTTCGCATTCTGACTGAAGGCATACGAGCTGCTAACTATCATCATACCGGATACACAGCAGATATGTTTTTAAGCCCTTATGCTGATGAGTCTCCCACCGTTTACTACCGCTTATGCGTCCATACAAAACAATTGCTATCGGATATCGAAAAATACATAGAACAAAGTTCACCAATGGCTAAATAGTCAGCTGTAAGTTGTATAACCCTGTTAAATTTCATACAGGGACTACTTTTATGAACACTCCAACATTTTCGCCTAGCAATCGACCAATTCAGAAACCGCAAAACAACAATGCGCCATCAAGTGCGAATCTACATTCGGTCCCTGTAAATCAACAAAGATCGGCGCACCCCGAGCAACCTCAAAACAACCAAGCGTTTTCTACAGCTACACCACCAGCGAATAACCCGCAAAATGCAGGACTAAAGCCGAACCCATTTAAAGCAAATAACCAAGAACCTGATCCGAATTCAATGCGCCAAATACGAGCTCATAGTTATAAGGTTCATGGCGGTAAAGCTGCTTTGGAAGTGAAGCCTGACGAAAAATTAAAGTCTAGCCAACAGGGTATTGTTGATGAAAATGGCGAACAAAATATTTTCTATACCATTCGTTTAGAAGCTGCCATTAGTAATAATTCAGGTGACCGCTCTTTCAATTGGAAAGATAAGGTCGCGATTCAACTCACAGACATCGAACTGCCATTGTTCATCGGGGTATGTTTCGGCTTTTACGAAAAGATTTATTTCGGTAATCATGGTGTGGGAGGTGAGAAATCATCGAAATTCTTTGGCGTAGAGCACCAAGGTTCAAAAGTCTTTTTTCAAGTAGGTCAGAAAGACAAACCGATCAGAGCCGTACCAGTCAATCTGCCACAAAGCATGCATATTGGATTAATGGCCCTAGAGATTTACTGCAAAAATTTTCCGGGAATAGATTCCAATACTGTTCTGAACTCAATTTCCAATATGTGTGGAATGTACATTTCACAAAACAGAAAGGAGATAAGAGATAAAGCATAATATCGACTGTCTAAACGCACAAAAGCTCCGATTCAGGAGCTTCTGCGGAAGTAGTAATAACAATCGGTCACTTACCTTCACGAGTCTGAATGGGTGATCTTAAACGTTTTATCAAACACGCTGACCATCACCACGTTATCATGTTGATACACGTACATCGCGTTCCCAGGTAGTTCTTTCTTCCCCTTATATTCAAGCAACCTTGTGTACTTGTATGACCCTTTAGTTGTCAAATCAAATAGCACAACGCCTATTCGTTCACCTGAATTTGTCTTTGTTTTAGCAAAACCGAGAACGTAGGGTTTGTTATCAATAGAAATGGCCGTGTCGATATACAGTTCATCAAATTGATTTGTCACCCCATGTGGAAACGTTTGAGTTTTCCATTCGCGCCGTCCTTCATACCCTTCTTTGTAAATGGGAGCTTCGATGTAGTGAAATGAGTTGGGTTGTCCAGATGACGCAATGACTGTCACCTTTTCTCCACTCGTTACTACGGTTGCGTTGTCTTTATGCTCGGCTAAGAAGGCATAGTCGTACCCACTTAACCTTGAGTAGTCCATCGCGGCGTGCCTGATGACATACAAGGACTCCTTCCCATGATTGAGGCTCATCAATACGTATCGACTGGATATACGCTTAGGGTTGGTCAAATGAACTTCACCATCGATGATAGGCGCTTCGTATGACTTGCGATTGAATTCATTCAATGACAGTGGTGTTGCTGCCTTGAAATATTCACTCTCATTTTCATGTCCATGCACGGCGCCATAATTAGTTTTCATTGGTGGACAATACGCAGCATTTTCCGGCTCGCTCGAACAACCTGCAATGATGAAGACACTCGCAATTAGACCATAAAGGGGGTAACGGGATTTATTCATTGTATCGTCCTTTTTGATAACACTCAGAGCATTGTATTTAGACGGTCTTCATCTTTTCTCAAATAGAGAGGCGATTTTTACTTATTAATTAAGTTTCTTTTGCTAAACAACCAATCTTTCTGGTGTATACTGTTTTTGAACGAAATGAATGACATTAGTTTATTCTTAGTTCCTCCATACAAATCCGACTGGAAGGGGTTCCAGAAGGTCAATCTTCGGATTGAAGTCTCGCAGGAGAGGTCTTGCGAGCACAAGTCTCTTGGAAGGGGTTTCAAGAGCGAGAATGGGCTCACTATGAGCCCTTTTCTTTTTCCAAAGCACCAACGTCAATCAAACACCCCGATTTCTTCCTTTATTTGAATTTCTCTTAAGCCACTCTTGATAGCATCAATCTAATTCACTTTGATTTAAATAGGTCAATTATGAAATTGCGATTATGTTTTCTATCATTATGTCTCACCACATCTGGGTTCGCACATTCAGCAATTGAGGGGTTTGAGTTCACAGATACACTTGGTATATCGAAGCTTGTAAAAACGAATACTGCCGAATCCACGTTAATTAATAACGTCGGCCAATTAGGGATCCATGTAAGCGCAGGGTTAGATCGCCGCATCCGAGTGAGTATTCTTCAGAATGGCGTGGCTGTTACCACCACCGCAGGCAACGTGATCACCGTTAATGATGCTTACTCTCCATTTAGCAGTGAATATTTCGGCTCATTACTTAGCGTGTCTATTCCGTCAGAAGGTAGCTATACCGTTCAGGCTGAAACATTGTCACTGGATGGTGTGGTAGTTAATTCTGAGTCGACGAACATCATTAGGGATGTCACGCCACCAGCCTCCGATAATATGTCAGTAAAATACATGTATGGGGGTCACGTAAACTCTATGCTCCCTGCCGGTAGTTGGTATCTATCCGCTCAAATGGGGTCCTACACCTCAACCATTGTTGAAGTCAAAAACGTCAATGATGTTTCGGGTATTGATAGTATAGAGATGGAAACCTTCACCTTTGACGCCGAAGACAATCGTATCCCATATAAATCGAAAAGCCTTGCCTACACTGAGTCAAAGTTATCCGCTGAAATAAACCTTTCAGTGAACTCTAGTCTGTTCCCACTTGGTAATGCGATTGATCGATTCCAAACCCGAACAAAGATTTCGGACAAGGCCGGTAATGTCGCCTATACCGCCTATCAAGATGTGTATTGGGACTCTTTACGGACGGACACACTAGAAGCTGTTGGTGTATTGGTTCCTGGAAGTAGCAATGTGATCGGTGGATTAACCGCATTCGAGCCCTATGTACGCGACATGGAGGTAGATACTAACCCCGTAACGGTCTTATACCGTGTTGCAGATTGGAACTTTCGCGATAATTCAGGGAACTTCAACAATGCGGGGGGAATCTGGGCCTCTGGAGCTAACGCCGTATACACCGACCGAGGTGACGGGTTTATATATTTTGTCGATACCTCACCAGCTGGGGCTATCGGTATCTCATGGCGAAACCAAGCGCATTACCGAAATATTGTCGGGCCAAGCCTATATAGAGTGACACTCTCTGACAGCGCACCAAAAACCCCTGCCCCTAGATATGGCCAATATTATTATTCAGATACACAAGACTGGGGTTCTTGGAGTCGCCGTGTCTACAATCATGAATTGCCGGTACAAATAGAACGAATTCGATTGTTTGTGAATGCCCGAACTTACCCTCAGACTGCGTATCATGCTGGCCATTCGTGTACGGTGCCAACGGGCCAAGATGTTTGTGAAATTGCATTGAGTTCACCATGGAAAATGACAGCGGGTGGTTCAGCTTATTACCACAGTAGCTTCACCGTTCGCAGTACAGACCAGACTTTATCAAGTAACCCTACATACCCTGTTGGGTCGTACAATGATAAATATTACCCATCGATAGAGAAGACTGCCTTTAACGAAGACACGAAGATATTGTCTGTGCAAGTCGAGTTACCATGCCATACGTGTTATCAAAACCGAATCTACATGGACAGATATGAACTGCAAGATGCCAATGGCAACAAACTCAATGTCGGGCGATTTAACTCAACGGTCAATAGCACAACGTTTGAAGGTCAATACGATTTAACGGAGTTACCAGAAGGTACTCATGAGGTGTATGTGTATGCCCGAGAGCGGCACGGTCCAGATACGCGTAAACATGCCGTTACTTACGTGAGTGACAAGACCGCTCCCTTAATCATCATGGGTTATGATGGAGGTGCCTTACCAGATCAAGTGACCGACTTGAGAAAGGTGACGTTCAACGTTTCTGACGTCTCAAACATCAATGACATTAGAGTCTCTTTACAAGGGTCACGTTATGACATTGATTATCAACTGGGTTACTCCCTTCTTGACGAGTCAGCTAACAGCCAAACCTATCAACTTGAGTTGCCTAAGCTGTTCCCTACGCTTGATGAAAATGAAATCTACTCGTTGTCCGTCAGTGCTTCCGACGAATTTAATAATTCAAACTCTAAAATCACGAGTTTCAGTTACAAACCTGAGAACCTAATAGTCATGAACACCATAGATTATTTGGCTTCGCAGTCGAACACACCCTTGTACTTATCAGATGGCACACCAATGGCGATCATCTTGACTGAACGAGCACTCACGCTCGAAAACAGTATGTTGGCCACGGGTGACCAGCAGGGCGAGATCACTAACAATGCCTCCTCGGACTTCCCTATTCGAATTCAAACTAAAAATGGTTGGATTGAAGTCGCTCCGGGAGAAACGCAGGAAATCGTTATCGACTTAGGTAATGGTGACCCCCTGTATGTTGAAGTCTATCCGGTTTCAGATAACAACAATGGACAAGCCGATTTTCTGTTTAATTTGCCGCAACTCAGTTCAGCGTATATTGATTGAGGCACTGGTGTGATAAAGAATAGGAACAAAAGTGTATATTAATGGATATTTAAGGATGATGACATAGGCACAATACTGTGTTGTTGTCCCAGCCCGTTCGTAGCTTTCAAGCAATGTTGTAGGAGATAAATATGTTTAAGGACCCTATCGTGTGGTTGATGTTAATTAGTGTGAGCTCCATTCTTTATATGTCAGGGAGCTTGAAACTGATGTTCATTGTCGTTGCAATTTGCGCAGGTTGTTACTTGTTGATGGCAGTCATTTTTAGTGGTGTTTTTAGTCAAGCTCTATCCCATATAAAGAAAACGAAATAACGTAAATTATGGAAACAGTATGACTTCATTCATCAAAAAACCATTTATTAGAGAACTTATCGGATCTTTAATTTTGACTGTGGTTATAACAGGCACTGCACCTACTATTTCGAATCAGTTGGAAGCTACTGAGTACGTCCAAAAGTTGTTTAACGTGAAGACCATTGGTGAGTATATGGATCAAACGCGAGAACAAAACACTTCTGAACTTGAATACCATGTAAGAGCTTCCTATGAGGTTTTTTTTAGATATACAGCCCCATCAACAATTTTCAATAAACAAGCTTTCTCCCGATATGCGGAATTACATGCTTCAAGAGCTTAAGCCTACTTCAATGACATTAATCATCGTAACTTATAACGAAGAAACCCCTGTTCTCAGGCGCAAGAACAGGGGCGGTAAAGGCGAATGAGAATATCTAATGGCTTCGCACAGTTAATCGTCAGTAAATAGAACTTAGGGACGGTATAGAGAACATAAACTGTGCCTCACCTTCCATCCGCTCAGACGGGAACACTTCGACTTCCAAGAGGTCACCTGCAGGTCCCAGATCTACCATCACCGCTTTCGTTTCCCCCGGCAGCACATTCACAACCCCCGAATCCGACACGATAGAGATAGCAAAGTCCGAGTCCTTACGATTACTTATTTCGGCTGTTTGTGGACCCGTTGCACGTTGCCCACCTTCCATTGTGAGTGGATCTTCAGTGTAAATTCGTGCTAACGCATTTGATGAAACGTCGTACAGAGCTTGGTTTGCGGGTACGTAAGGCTGTGCCTCCACAACTATCAAGTTATCTGGTTCATATCCGAAGGTAATTTCTTTGCTTTGTACGTTCTTCTGCTCATCTTCAGCGGTAATAATTAGCCTATACCTTTCACCTGCCTCGTAATTCAACGTGGGGAATATTTTGGGTTTCGCTACACTAAATAACCCATCGCCATGTGATAGCACCGCCAGATAGACATTCTCTTCAGCATCAGAGCCCAGTAGTTGGACACTAGTCGGCACGGCCTCTGTGAAATCTTCCAAATGGATTTCAAGGTCACGAATATCACTCAACACCTCGGGTAATGCTTCGCCTGAATACTTAACCTGTATTTTAGGCTTCACAGTATCAATCGTGAACGTTTCAACGCGGTTGGTTTCATTGCCAAACGAATCAATCACCTTAAATGCAAATGGCACATTCATTTCAACATCAAGATCAGAGACATCGAAGCTGAAATCGTATGTCTGTAGGTCGATCTGATTTGTATGAGAGACAGGGATGTCTTGTGGACCGGCTCCAATGTTGGCCGTTGCCGAAATCGAACTATATCGCCACATGTAAGAACGCCAATCAAAAACAGTATCAGCATCATACGTTTGCATCTTAATGGTTTGTGCGGATCGGTCATAATGAATAGAGCGAATGGCGATTCGATTGAAATCCCAATATGTATATAAGTAACCGCCGTGAATGCTCATCGAGCCGTCTTCTTTAGCGGTAAAGATAGAATATGGGATATACCCGCGCCCTGTGGCGTAAACATAGTTCGTACTGATGTCGCATGATGTCGCGCCGGGGTTCACGTAGCATGAGCCGCCACTTGTAATTGTGAGCTTTTGTCGATAACTACGCGGCTCAACGAATACTCTCACGGCATTGATCGTATAGGGGATATTTGTTCTAGGGCTTTCGTTTGTGATCCATTGATTGGACAATGAATTTTTGTGCCAAACACCTGTATATTTCGGTGCCTTATGCACACCAGGGGCGAGGCTAAAATTTAAATCACGATAATAGTACGTAGAGCAAACATGGCCTGACTCAGAAAAGAAATGGAAGTAACTGTACATTTGCGGATAGTTAATAGTCGGTTGGAAATACGCATACGTAGAGTCTGTGTTGCTGACCATATGGTTGAGCTTCTTCCAACCATACGGAGAGGCATTAGTAGCAAATTGAGAGAGTAAGCGGCCATATCGAATCGAGACAGGATTGCTGTAGATCGTCATACCTGAGTAGTACGGTTCCCAAACGCCAGATTGTGCGTTACGAACTTCAATCTTATTGGAGCTGGTGGCTGGGCAAGTAAAGTCCATATGTGACGACCGAGCAAGGGTACTTACATTACCTGATGTATCATAAACATCGATTCCAAATTGGTAGTATCCGGGAGCTGGAACAAGTCCCGCACCAGTGGTGGCCGCAATATTACCCGCCACAATTACGGTTTTTCTTTCTAGGTTATATTCAACGTCTTTGTATTTCTTCGAACCATCTGGTTGTTTAACCCAATATCTGGCTCGCGAGATGCCGTTATTGTCGCTCACACCACTGACTTCAAGTTGTTTTGTTGTGCCTGTGTGACCAAAATTATTAATGTTTCCATACCAAGCATTGAGAATATGAACGAACTGTCCACTGATCACCGGCTTAATCGTGTCTTGTACGAATGTATAAGATTCCGTTGAGACAACAGCGTTGGTTAAATCTAGGTATTCCACAACGACGGTGTACTCTCCTTCGTTTTGAGGCACCTTGCTGAGAATTACTTCCTTACCATAAAAATCCTTGCCGTCTATGTTCAGTCGATCATGGATATTAATGACATTGGTCAACTGACTTTCAACTAGACCTGTACCATGTTGCAATCGAACACGAATTTTTCTGTCCAAACCAGACGAAATCTTAAGGGTCAGGGTGTCTCTTATGTTGACCATGTTCAATTCACGGCCATCGACGTTTTTGGGGTTGCCACTCGTATCAGTAAATGAAACTTGCTCAAGCGCAGCCGAAGCGATTGGAGCATTCGTTAGCCCTAAAATCATTGTCATCAAGGAGAGCTTTAGTTTGGTCTTCATTTTCTCTGTACCTTTCAAAGTCAGCCATGCAGTCTATGGTCGAAACAAGGACATCGGCCATCTCACCGATTTTATCTTCTGCGGTGTATAGAGATTCCAATTAATGGAATGATTTTCAGTGATTGTTTTACGTAACTGAAGGTAAAGGGAGAAGATTGGCTACCGCGCTAGGCTTGGTTAAATGAATGACAAGAAAGACCAACGCCGTCAGTCTCGCCATTCATTTTCGAGGTAAAAAAGGTGTATTGTACGTGTTACTTAATCTGATGTGCTTTGAGAGCATTCAGTGTCAGTAGTCGCACTGGTATCGGACTTTGATCCGGTATTTTGCTCAATATGAAGTAGGACAATACTGCGGCAAATCCCGCAATAAACAGTCAGTGCATGAAAGCGAATTTATTTGCATGTTTCATACGTTCTTCCTAGTTGGTTGATTCTGCCGATGACAGAGTTTGAGCGGCACTACAAACGTGTTCGATGGCCTTTGATTGATCGACAACCGTTTCATTCAACGCGCCTTCACCATTGATGAACACGTACCAAGAGTTATCGGGCTCTAAGCTAACGTAACCAAGTTTCTCGCCATCGGCGGCCATAACCGAGATATCCATATTACTTTCATCGACGAGCTGGCATTCCCCAAATTCACTCACTTGAGCATTCGCTGAATAGGCGAAAACGAAACTTTGAGCACAAATACATAATTGGTTCAATTTCATGGCAATACTTCCTATTAATTAATAACGATCGTAACTGGGACTTCTTGGATTGTGGCCACTCCATCCACATTCACGAGCAATCTAAAGGTGACGATGTGTGAACGAGAGCCATTGAAGTTACCTTTCGTAAAGGTCACATCAAATGAAACTGTGTCGCCAGGGTTTACAGACGTAGCCGCCGTTCCATGCGGTGCGGTTGGGTTATTTGTTGGGACGATGCTCTTTACGACTCCTGCAAAGTCCCCCACAGGTTCTAGCTCAATATTCATGTCCTGTGTGGTTAGATCTAGGGCAGCGGCAACGGCACTGACAACTTCCGCACTATCTCTAGAGAGTGTGAACGCCTCGCCGCCCGTCTCATCGGTAATTTGATGTACGTCTCCAATGCTCCCACCAGACATCAAACCGAATACAATTATGCCTCTATCGGAAAGCGCTTTAAGGGTGTCATTCCAGCCATGCCCCGGATATGAAGCGTCACTATCGGCATTGTTAAAGCCAGCGTCGGTCGCTAGAAACACAATCGGTAATGAATTATTTCGCCATCCAACCTCTCTCGATGAAGCTAATTGGTACAGTGCTTCCAGCTGACTTTCTGGCCCATTGCCACCAGCTTTTATCTGCAAGCTATCCAAAGTCGATTGCAATGAGCCTTGTTCACTACTTAACCCTAAATCAAGTTGGTACGCATAATCACCTGCAGCTGACGAACCGTAGGGGTGTATCGGGAAATCACTGAATGAAGCTATGCCAACTGCAACGTCATTTGCGACACTACTGAACTCTTCTATCAATTCATTGGCTTGTGAACGAAACGTCTGGATGTCATCGCTATAACTACCCGAAATATCAACCAGAAACGCAATATCTGCTTTGTCGTAGATTGATGTTGTTTCAGTCGGAATTTCAATCGTGATGGTTTGGGTTACCTCACCAACACCACTTGGAACTGATACCGTGACTGGATCGGTCCGAGTTAAAGTCGACTCCCCGAGACTGGTTACTGCAGCCTTTAAAGCAAATTCAGCATTCAATCTTGCCCCTTTGCCTGAATGACTTGAAGATTCAGACGCGGTTAAGGGGCGGGTAAAGCTCGTACTCCCTGTCGTTGTGATCACTTCATTTTCGATGGGAGACGCTGAAGCTCGGAGTAAGTGTGTGATTTCGCACGGCGTTAGACGTGGGTTTATGGATTGCATCATAGCGACGGTCGAAGCGACAGCCGGAGTTGCGTAACTTGTCCCCATCACAAGGGCTTTCGTCTCATTTTGAAATCCAACAATAGTCCCAGAGGCCGATATATCCACTCGGTCACCATAATTGGAGTAGTATGCTCTTTTGACCACCTCATTCGATTCCGATGAACCTGCATAACAGTATTCAGAAGCCAATAAGTCTTCGCTTTTCCCATTAGGAAAGCTCGCGCCTGTCGTATGAGCACCAACAACCAGTAGTTGATCGCTGTTAATCGAAGTCGGTAAACGGTATGAAGCGTCACCAGCGCTTGTCATTCCATTTCCGGCAGAAGAAACGATAACGACATTGGGGTAGTTGATAGCAATATACTCAAAGAAAGCGTTTAGCTCGTTAGAAATCGCATTGAATTGAACTGTTGACACTCCGTTGGCCAACACAAAATCGCCATTACACGTCAGTGCAGCATTTGTTACTTCATTCTGTTGGACATCCGAATCAACGCTGTTGTGGTCAACCCTATGTATGCCCCAACTCCAATTGACAACACTTGCGCCATTTCGAATCATCTTCAGCGTCTGTCCGATAAAACCAAGCCTGTTGTCTACCGTGATGTTTGCACCGTTATGGCTTCCTGCTAAAGCACTAATTAGACCCGCATTACCACCATTCCCTAAACTCGCCGCAATAACGCCCGTAACATTACTACCGTGATTGCCAATCGCGTTCGCTTGCGTATGGGTTGGGGCTGATCTGCCATACAAGGTGACACTGTTGCGAGTCGTTTTCTCGTTGGCAGAATATGTTGAAAAGTCTGCTAATTGGAAATCCAGACCATGCTCAAACACA